>NZ_JAKTHX010000026.1:0-48673 GCF_027854635.1 Acinetobacter sp. AOR43_HL | reverse complement strand
GGGACTGTTCTAAATTTTGTGTAAGTACTTAATTTTCATTTATCCTTCAGAGGATAATTACAAAAGGTACTTCACATGGATGAAGCAACAATCAAAAGTATGGCTGCCGAATTGGCTAAAGGTCTAAAAACACCAGAAGACTTAAACCAAATGACAGCAGTCTTTAAAAAATTCATGATTGAAACTGCACTCAATACTGAACTTTCAGACCATCTCGGTTATGAAAAGCATCAGCCCAAGAAAGGCTCAAATAGCCGTAATGGGTTTAGTTCTAAAACCATTACAACTCAAGATGGACAACTGGCTTTAGATATTCCCCGTGATCGAGAAGGTTCATTTGAGCCACAAATTATCAAAAAGCACCAAACACGCATCACCAGTATGGATGACCAAATCCTCTCACTGTATGCAAAAGGAATGACTAATAGGGAAATTGTAGCCTTCTTCAAAGAAATGTACGATGCCGATGTGTCAGCATCTCTCATCAGCAAAGTTACCGATGCTGTGATTGAGCAAGTGACTGAGTGGCAAAATAGAGCCTTAGATAGCCTTTATCCTGTTGTCTATCTTGACTGTATTGTTGTCAAAGTCCGTCAGCACTCCAATGTGATTAACAAGTCCGTATACCTTGCTTTAGGCATCAATATGGATGGGCAAAAAGAATTACTGGGTATGTGGATTGCTCAGACAGAAGGTGCCAAATTCTGGCTGTCAGTCATGACAGAGCTAAAAAATCGAGGAGTACAGGACATTCTTGTTGCCTGTGTAGATGGATTAAAAGGCTTCCCTGACGCGATAGCCTCTGTTTACCCTCATACTGATATTCAACTGTGTATCGTGCATGTTGTACGCAATAGCCTGAGATTTGTAAGCTGGAAAGACTACAAAGCTGTTACGTCGGGTCTGAAAGCGATTTATCAGGCAAGTACAGAGGAAAATGCTTTAAAATCCCTAGACATCTTCTGTGATCAATGGAATCACCAGTATCCCAAAATTGGAGAATCCTGGCGGGCCAATTGGGAAAATATCCGAACGATCTTTAGCTATCCAGCCGAAATACGTCATGCAATTTATACAACAAATGCGATTGAGTCGTTGAATAGCGTAATACGCCATTCAACGAAGAAAAGGAAAATCTTTTCATCTGATGACTCAGTAAAGAAGGTCATTTACTTAGCAACATCAAATGCTGCGAAGAAATGGACGATGCCAATTCAAAATTGGCGTTTAGCAATGAATTGGTTTACGATTCAGTTCGATGATCGATTAAAAGATCATTTATAAAAAATGGAACTTACACAAAATAATTTACAGGCTCTATTTGGAGGAGTTCCCGCCAGATCGAGAGTCCAAAACTTATAAAGGATGGACTTCTCAATCCGTAGCTAAAATTAAAACTGCAATTCAAGGCGCTAAATAAGCGCCTTTTATCCATCCTTCTACTTCATTTGCATACCAAGTCATAAGCTCTACTCGCTCATCCCAATATTCAGCACGGTTATAAATTTTACTTGTCTTATCTGCTTTTGTAGATTTATTCACATGGGCAATTTGATAATCTATCACCTCACCACGGAATAATTTACTTTCATTTGCGTGAGTCGAAAATAATGAACGGAAACCATGAGTAACCATTTTGTCTTCGTAGCCCATTCTTTTTATCATGGTAAGTACCGACTCAGAGGTCATATACTCATAAGGCTTTCCACGTTTTTTAAATATATAACCATCATCAGTTTTTACGCTTTCGAGTTCCTTAAATAGAGCATAAATCTGCGGTACCAATGGAACCATTAATTCCTTTCTTCTTTTCATGCGATCAGCTGGAATAATCCAAACCTTATTTTCAAAATCTAGTTCGCCAGAATCCCATCTAGCCTTTAATAATTCTGTTATACGCGTTCCTGTATAACAAACTAGAAGCATTGCCATTTTAACTATGGAACTTGAATGGCTCGCATGCATACGTCTAAAGAATTCAGGCATTTCGCTTGCAGGAAGACAAGGATGACTGTCAGATTCATATTCTGGAATTACATCCTCCACCAATGTACATGGATTACGATCTGTATAATCTGAGGCAATAGCAAAATCAAATACCTGCTTGCCAAGTCTTAATGCACGGCTTGCTGTTTCTAAAGTACCCTTTGCAACAATTTCTTTAATTTTCTTCGAGATATGCTTTCTTTCAACTTCATTAATTGGAAGATTTTTAAAGTCTTCGGTTAGATATGCAAGTCGATATTCGACTGTGTCATAGTATTTTTTGCTGGTCCATTGTGATTTCATGATACTTAACCACTCCTCAACAACCTTATGGACTGGTGGAGAATTGGCTACCTTGCCCTGATATTCTAATTTTAATTGTCTTGCTTGTAGACGCGCTTCCTTACATCCCATAACGGGATATTCACCAAGCATCTTTTGATTTTGTTTCCCATTTTGACGATATGACAAAACCCATTTCTTTTTCCCGTTTGGAAATACTGAAATGTTCAATCCTTCCCCATCTGCAACTGAGTATCTAGATTCTTTAGGTTTTAATGACTTTACTTGGGCATCCGAAAGCATAGTGTTATACCGTATAACAATTGTATAACAGCTTATAGTGATAAAGTTTGATTATCAATGATTAAGCTGAATCAAGAATGATTAAATCGAAGGCATTAAAAAAGCCCTAAATCATTAAGATTTAAGGCTTTTTGATCAACTCTAATCATATGTGATTAACTTTGATCTTAGTATTTGGTGGAGATGGCGGGAGTTGAACCCGCGTCCGCCAGCACTACGCTCGAGAATACTACATGCTTAGATATCGTCTATTGTTTTAACACCAAGTGACCCGACGAACAGGGTACAAGGTGCGATCCTCTAAGTTTGGTATAAAGCCCCGAGGCTTGACTCTATACGGACTTGTGTGCGTGCGCTACGGTCGGGTTCCTAAACCACAAGTATTCTAGGAAGCGGACAAACTGCCCTTAGGCAGCTAGAGCGTAAGTTTCGTCGTTTGCGACTATTAAAATGCAAATTTTATTTACGAGAGAAAATGCGCTCTCGGCATGCATCTATGAGTTTCATCACCGGCGTCGAAGCCAATAACATCCCCATGAATGTCTGAACATCATAGCATAACTAAAATAAAATGCTGTGCAATTTATCAACAGTCTGCTACTGATGAACATATTTACATAATGGAGAGCCTTTTGTTTTTTTCAAGGCCCCTCATAAAAAAGCTGCCAAAAATGACAGCTTTTTTTAAAGTTTGATCTATAAGGCACCATTACCTAACACAATACCTTCACGGCGTGGGTCTACCCCACCTGCGTATTTGCTTTGATTATTAATATTTACTTTCATAATCGTTGAAATACCACTAGTTTGTGCAGTGTTAGAGATGCCATGCCCTTTTGCTTTTAAGCCTTCAATCAGGTCAACTAAGGAAAGCTGTACATTCGAGCTATCCACATTGGTGTTTTTGCTATTGGTTGCGCCAAAGTTTACAAGCGAAGTGGCCTGCTGTGCATTTAGGTTCCAATCCAATGCTCCCACCAAAGTTTTAACCACATATTGAATGATCGTACCGCCGCCTGGTGAACCTGTTGCCATATAAAACTCATCTGGCGTGGTGCCTTTAAACACTAAAGTTGGCGCCATAGTACTACGTGGGCGTTTGCCTCCTTCTACACGGTTGGCAACCAGTGCCCCAGTGCTGTCATAAGGGTTTGCGCTAAAGTCAGTTAACTGGTTTGACAGCAAGAAACCATCCACCATATGGAATGAACCCATGCTAGATTCAACAGTCGATGTCATTGAAACCACATTGCCATAGGCATCTACAATCGTGAACTGAGTCGTGCCATGTTCAACAGTGGTGTCCACGCCCGAAGCTGGGTTGAAATTACTTGCTGGTGCAACGCCCATACTTTGGTTCGGGTTAATCAGTGCGGCACGTTGTTTCAGGTAATTTTTATCAATAAAACTTGATATACCCTGTGCTGGTAAAGCGACAAAGTCGGTGTCTGCCACATATTTATCGCGGTCGGCGTAGGCCAAACGCTCTGCTTCAGACACTAAATGCACACCCATAACATCGGGCACACCACCTTCATTTTCAGGGTTTTTAGGTGGATAAAGCGACATATCAAAGTTTTCTAAAATACCTAGCGTCTGTGCAACTGCTATTCCTCCCGAAGATGGAGGTGGCATGGTACATACATAGTAACGGTCACGGTACGTTGTACAAATCGGGTCGCGTTTTTTCACCTGATAGTTTGATAAATCCTGCAAGGTCATTAAACTTGGGGTAATTGGAGTTTTTGCTGGGTCATCACCTACCGTTTGACCTGCTTTTGCCACAATGGCTTGCGCAATCGGCCCAGTGTGTAGTGCATTTGCGCCTTGCGTGGCAAGTGCTTCAAGCGTTTTTGCATAGGCCTTATTGGTCATGGTCTCACCGACTTTACGTGGTGAACCATCTGTATAGAAATAAGTTGCCATTGCATTTGCATCGAGCGCTAAATTGTTTGCATTGCTTGCAATTGCATCTGCCAAACGCCCCGGTATGCGGAAACCATTGTCAGCCAAACCAATCGCTTCACCAAAAAGCTGGTTCCACTTGAGTTTGCCATGCTCTTTTTGTGCTTGTTCAAGCAAACGCATCACACCCGGCACACCAATCGAGCGACCACTACGGCGCGCACTTGGTACTGGTGCTGGTGAATTTGGGTCATCCATATTTTGGCGAATTAAATAATATGGGTTAGCTGCGGCGGGTGCGGTTTCACGACCATCATAAGCCGTGACCTGTTTGGTTTTGGCATCGTAATACATCATAAAACCACTACCAGCAATGGTACTCGACTGTGGCTCGACCAAACCAAGCACTGCTTGTACCGCAACGGCTGCATCGACTGCGCTACCGCCGGCTTTTAAAACATCACAGCCTGCTTTTACCGCAAGTGGTGTGTTGGCCACCACCATATATTTATCTGCGTATTTAACCGTGTTACCGAGTCTATAACCCGAAGCACCCTCTGGTGCGGCTGGGTCACCATTTTGGTTTGAACCGACCACCACGCTTGAACCGTCTTGAGCCAGTTTGCTACAACTGGTCGGGTCATTATCTACAATTAAATTGGGCGGGGTTGTATTTGAATCATCCTTGGGCTGATCTGACGAGGAGTCATCTCCACATCCTTGTAATAAACCGACTGCTAATAAACTACTGAACAAAAATGAATATCTTTTATTCACGTGATAACTCCAATATATACGCCTGCCTATCCATGCAATTGCCATGCAAGCTTCTTTGTTTTCAGGTCTTCAGTTTTTTAATCTTTGATAAAAATAAAGTTTTAATAATATTAAATGATTAAGGGTGTTTATTTTGTGCCCTGTGTGATGTCTCCTTGTTTGTTATCACACTCTTTTATAACTGATTTGCCCAATTCTGGCATGCTTTATTTCTTTAAATACAGGCTAAATCTGCTATTTATAAACTCACTCATTTTGTAGTTGGCCTAAAAAAAGCACCTCCGAAGAGATGCTTTTTTATGTTTAGTGAGAAGGCATGCCACTGACCTGTTTGGGTTTTGGACATAGCCAAATGACCAGCCCTGCAAAGACAAACACCATCGCAAATAGCAAAAACACATGGTTTGCCGACATGGTAATGGCTTCTTTATCGACTAGATTTGAAATAATTCCTAAGGTCGAGTCAGCTGTAAAACCATTTTGCAAAAGTGTGTTTTGTACTTCAGTCGTATGTAGGTTTGAGACCATTTCACTACGGGCAACTTTGGCGTGGTCGTCCCATACCGTCACTGCAATTGAAGCACCAATCGCCCCTGCCATGGTTCTTAAGAAGTTCATGAGGCCCGCAGCAGATGCAATCTCTTGCTGGAGTACCGAACCGAGTGCAATATTCGACAGTGGAATAAAGAAGAATGGTACAGCAAAACCTTGTAAGATTTGCGGCCAAGCCAGTGCCATAAAGTCGGCGTCTGTGGTCCAGAATGCCCGCATTAAGGTCACACCACCCAGCAAAATCAAACCAAAACTCGCCAGCGCGCGTGGATCATATTTAGTGGAGAGCTTTGCCACAATCGGTGACATGGTCAAACTACCAAAGCCCATGGTTGCAGTTAAATAGCCGGCCCATGTCGCGGTATAGGAAAGGTTCATTTGCAACCACTGCGGAATCAGAACAATACTGCCAAAGAATGCTCCAAAGCCAAGCGACAAAGCCAGCACCGATATGGCAAAACCCCTATGCCTGAAGACTTTCACATCCACAACGGGGTGTTTATCGGTGAGTTCCCATATGAGGAATACCACAAAGCCAATGGCGGCAGTTAAAGCTAAAACGATAATGCTGGTGCTGTTAAACCAATCTCGTTCGTGCCCCAAATCGAGCATGAGCTGTAGTGCACCAATCCAGAGAATTAACAGACCTAAACCGACCGTGTCGATTCTTAAAGAAATGGTTTCTGTTTCGGCTGGTTTAAGCAAACGGATTGCCGCTAAAACACAAATAATCCCGACTGGTATGTTAATAAAGAAAATCCAGTGCCAAGACAGGTTGTCACTAATCAGACCACCCAAAATTGGCCCTAAGATTGGTCCAACGACGGTAGTCATGGCCCATAGGCCCATCGCCTGTGCATGCTTTTCTTGAGGGAAAATGCGCATCAGCAAGGTTTGACTGAGTGGCATAAGTGGACCACCGCATAGACCTTGGCCAATACGGAAAAACACCAGCATGCCTAACGAGTTTGCTAGACCGCACAAGAAAGAAAAAATGGTAAAACCAATCAGACCAAAAATAAAAACCCGAACGGTTCCAAAGCGACCCGCAAGCCAACCTGTTAAAGGTACACAAATCGCTTCTGCAACAGCATACGACGTAACAACCCATGTTCCTTGTGTACTTGAAACAGCAAGGTTACCGGTAATGTGCGGTACAGATACGTTGGCAATGGTCGTATCGAGCACGACCATAAAGTTCGACAAGGCAATAACAAACGCTGCCAGTATTAAACGGCCACCGCTTAGTTCGGCAAAAGGTGTTTGCGTTTTCATAAGCGTTTACTTCGCAGATAAGTCGACTTTTGCTTCCATCGACAAGCCAACACGCAGTGGGTGTTCAGCAAGTTCTTTCGGGTCAAGTGCAATACGAACCGGTAAGCGTTGAACCACTTTAATCCAGTTACCTGTTGCGTTTTGAGCCGGAATTAAGGCAAAGGCAGAGCCTGTACCACCAGAGAAGCCCATCACTTTGCCGTGATATTCAACGTCATCGCCATATAAATCTGAAGTAAGCGTGACTTCCTGACCCGGACGGACTTTTTTCAACTGACTTTCTTTAAAGTTTGCATCTACATATAAATCATTGAGCGGCACAATCATCATCATGCTGGTGCCCGGCGCAACACGTTGACCGACTTGAATATTACGACGCGTAACTACTCCATCAACTGGTGCACGAATCACGGTACGTTCCAAATCAAGCTGAGCTTGTTCAACATGTGCTTGTGCAACTTGTACATCAGGTGTCGAAGTTTCGCTTACACCCTGAATTAACGCTTCATTTGCAGCTAAGGTACTTTCAGCAGCTTTACGGCTCGAAGAGGCTTGCGCTAAACCAGCTTTAGCAAGCTCTAGCCCTGCTTTGGCTGTTTCAACTGCACTTTGTGCCTTAGTGAGTTCTTCTTTAGACACTGCACCAGAGGCAGCAAGCTGTGCACGGCGGTTTAACTCTAAAGCAGCTTTGTCATAATCTGCCTGTGCTTGAGCAACCTGTGCTTTGGCACTGTTAATTTCGTCAGCACGCACCACAACTTGAGAGTTTAAAGAACTACTGTTTGCCGCAGTTTGTTTGTATTGGCGTTTTGCTTTGGCAAGTTCTGCCTCAGCTTGGGCCAATGCAATTTTGGCATCACGGTCATCAATACGAACCAGCACGTCACCACGATGTACCGTTTGGGTATCTTTTACGACAACCTGAGCGACCTGTCCGCTCACCATTGAAGTAATTTGCGCGGTTTCTGCACCGACATAGGCATTATCCGTACTCACGGAATTATTTAAAAATAATGCCCAGATTGCATACAAAATAGCGGCGATCAATAAAATCAGCGCAAAAAAACCAAGAAATTTTTTGCGCTTGTTTTGATTGTTTTCATCCGAGGCAGATGTTGTTGGCACTGTTTCTTGTACATTGCTTTGTGCATCAGTCATGGTATGTTCCTAAAGATGAGTTGGCTTTGCCATCAATCTCGCACTACACCTTGTTATAGAGTTTTTATTTTTCTATAAACAAGACATACCGCATTGTCAAAGGAGCTAATTTTAACGCTAAAACCTCATAATATGAGAATAAAAATTTATAACTAATGCGTTCGTTCTAATTAAATTAATGTTTATCTCAAAGTTTTTTTAAAAATTTCTGCTTTTTATACACTAAAAAAAGCGCACTTGGCGCTTTTAAATGATTCAATTCATTACTTAATAGGCATATGAAGCAATACCCGCAGCAATCGCTTTATCTTCATCATTGACCATGGTCATGCGCATGGTGCAGCCCTTACGACCTAGACGTAGTACTTCGGCACGTGCAATAAAATATTTACCACGCCCCGGTGCTAAATAATCTACACGCATATCGACAGTTGCCAAACGTGACACTTGCTTAATGGTTTCAGTTAAAGTTTCGGGAGTTGAACGGCGGTATAGGTGTTCCATTGCTACAATTCCACCAATACTATCGAGCAAAGTTGCAGCAACACCACCATGCAAAATCTGAAATGCCAAATTGCCAATCAGGTTAGGTTGCATCTCGATATAGCCTTCAATGTGCCCGTCCACCACACGCATAATCATTCCACTATGCTTAAAAAAAGGAGAGCTATTAAACGCCTTACATAATTGGTTGAGAACCACAGTTAGGTCAGTTTTTGCACCTAAATGGATGTTCCCAGTCCAATTTTTCTTTTCTTCACTCATATATTGCCTAAATTTAAAAGCATGATAAACACCCATAATTTTGTACAAATCCAGCATTATGGGGCTACAATACAGCAGTCGGTTGACAGTAATGGAATATCCGCCAACCTATCCTAGTGTAATACCGAACATCGAGATTGTTATGACTTATACGTTCAATCGTCCTGCATTTCCAGCCACTCGCATGCGCCGTATCCGTAAAAATGACCAGTTGCGTGCGATGGTCAGCGAAACACAGCTCACTACCAATCACTTGATTTATCCAGTATTTGTATTACCAGGACAAAATCAAACCCAAGATATTCCAAGTATGCCAAACATTCAGCGTTTGTCGGCAGATTTGTTACTGAAAAAAGCTGAAAGACTTCTGGAATTGGGCGTATCAAAACTGGCTCTTTTTCCAGTTACCCCGCAAGAAGATAAAAGCCTCACCGCAGAAGCTGCATGGCGTGAAGATGGTTTAGTACAAACCACCTGCCGTCTGCTTAAAAAAGAATTACCAGAAATGGTGTTAATTACCGATGGTGCCCTCGACCCATACACCACGCATGGTCAAGACGGCATTATTGATGAGACAGGCTATGTGCTAAATGACGAGACTGTAGAATGCTTGATTAAACAAGCCTTAAGTCACGCAGAAGCAGGTGCCGAAGTGATTGCTCCAAGTGACATGATGGATGGCCGTATTGGCGCAATTCGTCAGGCTTTAGAAGCTAATGGTCACATCTACACCAACATCATGGCTTACTCTGCGAAATATGCATCTAGCTTCTATGGTCCGTTCCGTGATGCTGTTGGCTCTGCATCCAACCTCAAAGGTGGTAATAAATATAACTACCAGATGGACTTTGCCAACCGTGCCGAAGCTTTACATGAAATCGCGCTTGATATTCAAGAAGGTGCCGACATGGTAATTGTAAAACCAGGCATGCCATATCTGGATGTGGTACGTGAAGTGAAAGATACCTTTGGTGTTCCTACATTCATTTACCAAGTGAGTGGCGAATATGCAATGTTAGCCGGCGCAATTCAAAATGGCTGGTTATCAGACTCAGTGATTTTAGAATCACTCATGTGCTGCCGCCGCGCTGGTGCAGACGGGATCTGGACTTACTTTGCAGAAACCGCTGCTGAAAAACTCAAGGAAATGAACTAAGTTCGCAGAGAAAGGATAACACTGCATGCATATTGCAATCATTGGCGCGGGCATAAGTGGATTAATGTCTGCGCTGGAGTTGGTTGAACAAGGCTGTACGATCAGCATTTTTGATCAACAACAAGCGGGACAAGCAGCCTCTTGGGCTGGCGGAGGTATTCTCTCTCCGATGTACCCGTGGCGCTATGTGCATGCAGTGAATCAACTTGCTCAATTTGGCAAAGCCTCTTATCAAGCATGGAACCAAAAGCTCTACCCTGTTACAGGTATTGATTTTGAAATTCATGACACAGGCATGCTGATTTTTGATGAAGAAGATTTTGACGTTGGGCTTTCCTACGCCGAGCAGCATCAAGAACCGATGCAGCGCTGTGAATATTTACAGCGAGATGCGTTAGAACAAGTCAATCCGCATATTTCCGAACAGTTCCAAGAAGCGATTTATTTCCCTGAACTGTCTAATATTCGTAATCCACGCGTATTACAGTCCCTCATTAGCTATTTAAAACAACATCCGAATGTTGAGTTTTTTGAACACACTCCTGTTAAAAAACTGATTCAACAAGGTGATGTCATACAAGCGCTCCAAACCGAAGATGGTCGCAAACATACAGCAGACCATTTTGTAATAACTTCGGGCGCATGGAGCCATTACTGGAACTCACAATTGCAACTCGAAATTCCAGTCGAACCTGTTCAAGGTCAAATGCTGTTATTTAAAACCCCTGCTCACTGGCTACCGACCATGTGTATGAATCGAGTCATGTATTTGATTCCACGTATGGACGGTCATATCGTGTGCGGGTCAAGCATGGCACATCGTGGTTTTGACACCTCTACCGATGAAACCACTCAGCACAATATTTTAGAAGCGTGTTTAGAAATGGTGCCTGAACTGGCCGATTTCCCGATTGTACAGCGCTGGGCAGGACTCAGACCAAGTTCACCAAATGGCGTTCCCTACATTGGCAAAATGCCCGAAATGGACAACCTATGGGCAAACTTTGGTCACTTTAGAAATGGTTTGTGTATGGGCGCAGGTTCTGCGCAATTGCTCCGTCAGCTTATGCTAGGTCAACCAACCTTAGTTGATGCCAAAGCATATTCACCAGAGCGCTTGCAAAATAAAATCTTAGCCTGACGCGAGTATATTTTCTAAAGCTGCTTTTAACTTGGGATAAGCAAACTCAAAGCCTTCTGCTTGTAAGGCAGCGGGTTTGACGTACTGACCATTTAAGATCAATTGCGACTGTTCGCCCAACAAACAGCGGAAAACCGTGCTTGGTGCTGACAACAGTGGTTTCTTATTTAAAACCTCAGCAGCTTGTTCAATAAAAGCTTTTTGAGCCACGTTTTCTGGCGCTACTATATTGTGAATTTGAGCAGATTGAGGATGCTGAAATATAAACTCTATTGCATTTAATACATCTTCAATGTGTACCCAAACTACAGGCTGACGACCGTGACCAATTTGACCGACTAAATTGAGTCGAATAGGAAGCAACATTTTAGGCAAAATGCCACCGCCCTGCCCAAACACTACACCTAAACGAATAATTTTAGTATTTTGCTGAGCGTCTGCTAACGCTACGCGTTCCCACTCTTGGCAAAGCTGAGACATGAAAATGGGCTGTGGCGAGCTTTGTTCTGTGCACACTTCTGTCCACTTTTCTTGATCATCTATTCCGTAATAACCAATTGCGGAGCCAGAGACAATCACTTCGGGAAAAATTTCAGACTGCTTGAGCCATGCATACAGTTTTTGGGTCGTATTTACTCGGCTTTCAATGAGTTGTTTTTTACGTGACTCGGTCCAGCGTTTCTCGCCAATATTTGCGCCTGCCAAATTCACCACATAGTCAATTTGACGTGTCGAAATATCTTCAAACTTTTGCACCCATTGCAAGGCAGGATGGTCAGATTCCTTTCCAGCCTGCCGTGTCACCGCAATCACGTTATAATTTTTCTGTAAGAGGAATTTAATTAAATGCGTTCCGATAAAACCACTTGCACCTGTAATTAATACATTCTTATTCATATTTCCTCCTAAGCTGAGGATTCAAGTTTTATTTAATTGTATAAGACTCATTTATATTTAAACGTAGCTGTTTATGTAGTGATCTATTGCACATTAAACATTTTGTCAGCCATTCGCTGTGCTTGTTTGCCATAAAACCAGTAGGTAATTAAATAAAGCGGGATAGCTAACATTAAAAGCATAATCACCATAATGCTCAAGAACTGAGGCTGTTTGAGGTAAAGCATAAAGTTCTGCAAAATCTCAGGGTCTTTTCTTGCAAATAAAAACAGACCAAATAAAACACCACACAAGTTATAGCCCCAAAAAATCAGGGTAAAACCCAAAGTAAATTTCTTTTTTTCTGGTACAGTCGGGGCACGGCGTTCTTTCTTTAAAAATTTAAATAAGACAAAAATCATTGCGCCTAAATATGGAACGGCTGTTAAAATACCACCTACACTCGCTGGTAATAGTGCTGCAACAACACCTACAATTAAGGTGAGCACAATGCATAAACCAAAAAACCAGAGAAAGTAAGAACGTAATTTGGTCATATTTTTGCCTAATTTATGGGTTCAAAAAATAATTATAAATTTTTTTCGATTTTTTTTCATTTTTCTGTCAACCAATCCTGATCTCTTGACGTTATATAGGGTAACAAGGTCGCAGCAACCGAATACTTCCTTTGCACGGCATCCGCAAAATTGTTTCGGTGACCTTTCATTACGACTCTTTCCTTCCTTCGGATTAGGTTTTGTTAGCAGCCGAAACCCTTGATGAAGTTTTTGACCGACGATTCTCTCATCACTCGAATCGTCGGTTTTTATTTTCTAGCACTTTCATTTATTTTACGCTCACCATACACAATAGTGCTTTCGTGGCTATAAAGGCTATGCGTATACTTTTTGCACCATAAAAATATGATTTAAATAATATGAACACTATTGCCTATTTTGAAATCCAGTCTTCAAACCCTGCCCGCGATGCGCAGTTTTATCAAGCTGTGTTTGGTTGGCAATTTAAATTAGATCCAAACTTACCGATTGAATATTATCACATAGAGACACCTTCGATTATGGGTGGACTATTAAAACGCCCCGCTCAAACCCCGCCAATGGAATATGGCACCAACGCATTTACCTGTTCGGTTCAGGTCGAAAACTTCGATGAAGTGGCTGCAAAAATTTTAGAGCAAGGTGGCATTATCGCGATGGATAAATTCGCTATTCCGGGCCGCGCTTGGCATGGCTATTTTGTCGATTTAGACCACAACGTTTTTGGTATTTTTCAAGTCGATGAAAATGCAGCTTAAAGATCTTATTTAACGACTCTATTTATTTTTTTAATGTATAGGCACCGCCTTTTTAACGGTGGCTATTTCATATTAATTATTCGGCAAAGCTAAAGCTTGCTTCACATGTAATTGGGAAATTCATCGAATTGGCAATCATGCATTCATGATGCGCTTCTTCATGTAGTTTTGCAGCAAGTTCTTGATCGGCACCTTTTTCCAAAACAATCTCTGGTCTTAAAATAATTTGGGTAAAGTGACCACGTTTAACTGGATCTGCATCCTCCATAAAGCCAAGTGCTTTGTCGACATAACTCAGCACATGAATATGATTGACTGCACACAGATGTAAATACCAAAGCTTATGACAAGCTGAAGCTGATGCAACCAATAAATCTTCTGGGTTCCATCTAGTCACATCGCCTAAATAGGCAGGGTCTGATGAACCTTGAATCGTGGCCTTTTGTGGATGTTGAATACTAAAATCTCGTTTATATGAACAATAAGAAGAAGTGCCTGTACCCGTATTGCCTTCCCACTGTATTTTTACTTCTTATTCGTGAATGGTCATTTTATTCTCAAAGTTCATGGTTTGCCCTGATAGTAACAAAGCAGGGTTTAAAGTGAAAAATTTAATTCAAGTTTTACTATGGGCTTAAATAACGAGCACTTTAAAATGTCTTGATAAAATCTCTTGCCAATTTATGCTAACGTATCTGTGTTTATTTTGACTTGATGTCTGTTTCTATGTCCGTACATTTTCTACATACTTCTGACTGGCATTTGGGGCAGTTTTTTTATAATCACTCACGACACTACGAACACCAACAATTTTTAAGCTGGTTACTCACTCAAATTCAAGAAAAACAGCCGCATGCTCTACTCATCGCCGGCGATATTTTTGATGTCATTAACCCGGGTTCTCAAGCACAAAAACAACTCTACCAATTTTTAGCAGATGCACACCGTATTGCACCACACATGCAAACGCTCATGATTGCGGGTAATCATGACTCAGGTTACCGTATTGAACAGGTCGAACCACTTTTAGAAAAATACAATGCAAAAACCGTGGGCTTGGTTCGCTGGAATGAAGATAAAACCCTAGATCTCGATCGACTACTTTTACCTATTTATAATCAAAATCAAGAGATTGTAGCATGGTGCCTTGCCCTACCTTTTTTACGCTCGGCCGAAATTACGGGCTTTAATGAACATACCACTAACAGCAAAAATGCGATTGCCTATTTGCACCAGCAACTCATTGCTGAAGCCAAACGTCGCAAGACACCAGACCAAGCGCTTATTTTGATGTCACATGCGCATATGCAAGGTGGGGAAACATCTGACTCTGAGCGCCCAATCATTATTGGTAACGAAGAGGCACTTTCAACGACTTTATTTGAAGATGCTGTCGACTATGTCGCTTTAGGGCATTTGCATAAACCACAAAAAGTAGGTCAGCCACACATTCGTTATAGCGGTTCACCCATTCCGCTTTCTTTTAGTGAAATTAATTACAAGCACCAAGTAGTTGAAGTCAAAGTTGATCCGACTCAAGACACAGACAACCGTTTGCAATTTGACGCTGTCGAAATTCCACGTTGTATACAGTTGCACCGCATTCGTGGTGAGTTAAATGAGGTGCTACAACAACTCAAAGCCTTGCCAAACGGCGTAATTGAGAATATTGACCACCGTGAATATGTGGATATTGAATATTATAGCTTAACGCCGCCACAGCCTAATCTACGTCAGCAGTTTGAAGCGGCCCTACCACCTGACCGCTATCGTTTAGTACGTATTTCACGTCAATATGTGAATAAAGACTCGACTGACTCAAACACTACTCAGCAAATCGCACTTGAACCACCAACACCAGAAAAACTCTTTCAAAATATCTGGGAAAAACAAGGTTACAGCGCCGATGATGCAGTATTAAAAGATTTTCTAAGCCTAGTACAAGAAGCACAAAAACATCTTGAAAATGATGCAACCCCTTAAGGATATGTCATGAAAATTTTATCCATTCGAATAAAAAATCTGGCATCTCTTTCTGATGAACACTTTATTGATTTCGAAAGCGCACCTCTCGCCCATGCTGGTCTTATTGCAATTGTGGGGAAAACTGGCGCAGGTAAGTCAACTATTTTAGATGCAATGTGTCTGGCTTTGTTTAATCGGGTTCCTCGCCTTAAAGACAGCGACGGTAAATTAAAAGATGTCGATGGTTCAGAGTTACTCACTAACTCACCTTTGACTGTATTACGCCGTGGTACAGGACATGGTTTTGCTGAGCTTTGCTTTATTGCACAAGATCAAAAACGCTATTTGGCTCGTTGGGAAATTAAGCGGGCACGTGAAAACCCAAATGGTAAATTACAAAGCGTACAGCGCCACTTAAAATGCTTAACCGATGGTGTCGTGCTTGCCGACAAAGCCAAAGCGGTTGATGAAAAAGTTAAACAAATTACCCAGCTTTCTTTTGAACAGTTTACTCGTGCTGTACTACTTGCTCAGTCAGAAGTGACTGCGTTTTTAAAAGCACGAGACAGCGAACGTGGAGAGTTACTCGAGTACCTGACCAACTCCAGCATTTTCGCCAAAATCGGTGAACTGGCTTTTCGCAAAACGGCAGATATAGCAAAGCAGCGTAAACAGCTGGAAGAGTTCTTAGGCCACATTGAAATTTTGTCTGATGAAGAGATTGCTGCATTTACCGAGCAATATCAGCAAGCCGAGCAAAACCATCAAAAGTTAGAACAACAAAAAAATGTCTTAGACAAACAGCAACAATGGTTTGAGCGTAAGGCGAAACTTGAGCAAGAAGTTCAAGCTAAAGAGCAACAGTTTCAAGCACAGCAAAATCATCATCAACAATTGGCTGGTGAGCGTGAGCAATTAAAACGACTCGAAGTTTTCTCTGAAATACGTCCACAAGTTTTTCAGCAAGCTCAAAATTTACAAGCCCTACAACAACTTGAGCCGCAAATTCAGCAAGCGCAAACCAAGTTTAATGATTTAGTACAAATTTTTGAAACCGGACAAAAACAGTATCAACTCGCAGAACAAGAACTCAAACAGACGCTTGATTTTGAGCAACAGCATCAACAAGCTTTAAATCAAGTTCGACAGTCCATTCAAGAACGTGCTTTTATTGCCGATGAATATAAAAAGTGCAAAGAAAAGAAAAATGTACTTGAGCAGAAACTCAGTCCAGTGCAACAACAGCAATACACTGTGCAACAGCAGATTGTACAACTTGAGCAGAACAAAATTCACCTACAACAGCAGCTTACTCAGACTCAGCAATATGCTGTATTGGACAAAGGCCTTTCAGCGCATCTGCATCAGCTCGGACAATTTATTCAAAATTACCAAGCAATCGAACAACAGCTCGGAAACCCTACCCTTGCCCGCCAAAAGCTAGCGGAAGCTAAAAGTGAACTCGAACAACTGACAGCTTCACTCGGCACAGTTGAACAGATTGAGTTAAAACTTGAACAACAGCATAAAGACAAAGATCAGAAGCTTGCTCAAATCACTCAGTTAGATCTGATTCAACAGAAAATAAAAATTTATTATGAGCTATATGCTGAGCTTCAGCAATTCACCGAAAAACAGAAACAGACCTCAGCCCAAGAGCAGCAGCTTAAAACCGTTTGCCAGTTTGCCGAGCAAGAGTACCAAACAGCAAAAAATGAACATGAAAAGTTACAGCACATCCTGCAACAGCAGCGTTTATTACACACCGAAAATATTGAGCAGCTACGGGCCAATCTTAAAGACGGTGAAGCTTGCTTAGTGTGTGGAAGCACACATCACCCCTATCGTGTTGATGACAGTGCAATCTCTAAAGCTTTATTCGACTTGCAGCAACAACAAGAGCAACAGGCAGTAGCACTAGAGCAAACCAAATTTAACGCATGGCAAACCCAACAACAAACACTGACCCAGTGTAGCGCCGAGCTTGAGCAAGTTCAGAAATACCTAACTCAACTTAAAGCCAAACAATCAAGCTTGCAGCAAGAACTTGAGCAGCAGTTTAGCCTCAATCAATTGCAAATTGAGCTTAATCAAGCTCCTGAACAAATCTTGCTAACGCTGAACGAACTCAGACAAGCCGCGCAAACTGCCATAAGTTCATTTGACTCAGAAAACTTGCGTTTAACCCAAGCGATTAAACAAAACAATCAGCTTGTTCAAACGATTCAGCGCAATGAAAGCTTGCTCAATACGGCACAGCAATGGCAACAACAAGTTCAACATATTGTTGAGTGTCTATCTGAAGCCGAACAGCACGCATGGCAGCAATCGAGTAGCCAAACAGCTAAGCAGACTTGGTCAATTTTAGACGTACGTGCTAAGCAACTTGAGCAACAAGAACAGCTTTCACAGCGTTTTGAACAGCAACAACAAGAACTTAAAATGTTAGCTGCCAACCTTGAGCAAATGACCAAGCAAATTGATGAGGTCGATCAAAATCTCAAAGAAATTACGCTTAAAGGCCAACAAAATAATGAAAAAGCGGTATCGCTCATTCAGCAAATGACAGGCCGTACCGATATTAAACCACATGAATGGTTAATTGAGCATGACGCCAAACGTCAGCAACAACAAACGGCGTATCATGAGGCTAAACAGCGTTTCGAACAAACCAGACAACACTTTGAACAACAAAAACAGGCGCTCGATCAACTTAAACATCAGTATCAACACACCGCACAACATCAACAGCAAGTTGATGAGCAAATTCAAAACTGGTTAAAAGCCCATACTGATTTTCAAGCATCTGATCTTACGGCACTCATACAAATTAATTCAGCCCAAGAGCAAGACATTCGTAACCGTCTTAATTATGCAGAGCGTTTATTAAGTGAAGCCTCTTCTGCTCTCAAAACTATGCAAGAGCAATTGAACGAGCACTTACAAAATCAGCCAGATATTGAATATGAAAAGCTTGTTAGCCTTATTCAAAACAATATTGTAGAACTCAAAGCACAGCTTGACGTACGTGATCGTCTTAAGCTTAAGCTTGAAGTCCATCAGCAAAATCTGGCTAAACAGCAACAATACGCCGAGCAAATTCAAAATATTCAGCAAGAAGAACATCGCTGGAGCAAAATTTCAGGCTTGATTGGTGATGCAAAAGGTAAAGAGTTCCGCGACTATGCCCAGCAATATCACCTAGATATTTTAGTGGAACATGCTAACCAGCAACTGGCGATGCTATCTCAGCGCTATACGCTTAAACGCCTAGATCAGTCTTTAAGTCTTGCGATTATTGACCACGATATGGATGGAGAAACCCGCTCTGTTGCCTCTTTATCTGGCGGTGAATCATTCTTAACAGCGCTTGCCTTGTCTTTAGCCATTGCCAATATGGCCTCGGGTTCAATGAAAATTGAATCTCTGTTTATTGATGAAGGGTTTGGTACTTTGGATGCTTCTTCTTTGCACATGGTCATGAATGCTTTAGATCAATTGCAAAATCAGGGACGCCAAGTCATTCTCATCTCACACATTCAAGAAATGCATGAACGTATTCCTGTACAAATTCAGGTAAAACCACTCGGCGCGGGTGCAAGTACCATTGAAGTAGTAGGTTAAAACTAAAAAGCCCCGACATCCTGTCGGGGCTTTTTTAGATTCTGCGTTGGTATAACTCCTGTCGTACCTGTATGCATCCATTCATCACTGTTTATTGTTATTCTTAGAAACATCCTGTTTCCTGATGAGTTCATAGTACGAAAAAAACGTTGTCTGCCATAGCCGCAAAAGGCCGCAGTTTCTGTAAGATAAAGCTTACATCAGCCTTTTTGCGAATAGTCTCTAGCACCAAATAAGGCTGTTCCTACACGAACCATGGTTGAACCAGCAGCAATTGCAGCCTCTAAATCACTCGACATTCCCATACTTAAAGTATCCCAATCTTGTGGGTGGGCATGTTGGTCTTTCACAGCATCAAACAAGGCTTTAGCATCTGCAAATGCAGCAGTATTGTCAGGTGCTGGAATGACCATTAAACCGCGTAACTTGATTTTTGGTAATTGACTGATTTGAGCAACCAGCTCGGCAACTTCATCTGGTGCACAACCATCTTTACTGTCTTGCCCATCAATATTGACTTGCAAACAAATATTAAGTGCAGATTGATCATCGCCACGTTGGTTAGATAATCGCTCAGCAATAATTAAACGATCTACACCATGTACCCAATCAAATTTCTCGGCCAAATGCTTCGTCTTGTTGCGTTGAACATGACCAATAAAATGCCATTCAATATCTAAATCGTGTAAAGCTTCGATTTTTTCCAAAGCTTCTTGCAAATAGTTTTCGCCAAATGCTCTTTGTCCTGCTGCATACATTTCACGCAAACTTTCACTTGGATGTGTTTTCGATACGGCTAAAAGTTGCACAGTTTCAGGCGCACGTTGAGCATGTTCACAAGCAGTTTGGATTTGCTGTAATACGTGCTGACGCGCATCTTGCAGGTAATTCATTGACAAGGTTCTCATTTTCAAAAAACTTTTTTGCTTTTCACCTAAAGCGAGGTGTTGGTAAGCCTCGGTGAAAGCCGTATATTATTCTACAAAATAATGACATATTTTGATTTACTTGGGGAAATTATGGATATTACAGAGCTACTCGCCTTCTCTGTGAAAAATGGCGCGTCCGATTTACACCTATCTGCTGGCATGCCACCAATGATTCGCGTGGATGGTGAAGTCCGTCGCATTAACTTACCTGCTCTAGATCATAAAGATGTTCATCGTTTGGTCTACGACATCATGAATGATAAACAGCGTCGTGACTACGAAGAAAAACTCGAAACCGACTTTTCTTTTGAAGTGCCCAACGTTGCTCGTTTCCGTGTAAACGCATTTAACCAAAACCGTGGTGCGGGTGCAGTGTTTCGTACCATTCCGTCCAAAGTACTCACCATGGAAGATTTAGGCTTAGGACAAATCTTTAAAGACATTTGTGACTATCCTCGCGGGATTGTACTGGTGACAGGTCCAACAGGTTCAGGTAAATCAACGACGCTTGCAGCGATGATGGACTACATCAACGAAAATCGTTATGACCACATTCTAACGGTTGAAGACCCTATCGAATTTGTACATCAGTCTAAGAAATGCCTGATTAACCAACGTGAAGTGCATCGTGATACACACGGCTTTAATGAGGCACTACGTTCAGCACTGCGTGAAGACCCAGATATTATTTTGGTCGGTGAGATGCGTGACCTCGAGACTATTCGTTTAGCGCTTACTGCTGCCGAAACAGGTCATTTGGTGTTTGGTACGCTGCATACCACTTCTGCTGCGAAAACCATTGACCGTGTGATTGACGTATTCCCTGCCGAAGAAAAAGATATGGTTCGTGCCATGCTGTCTGAATCATTGCAGGCTGTAATTTCACAAACCCTGCTTAAAAAGAATGGCGGCGGTCGTGTCGCAGCTCATGAAATCATGATTGGTATTCCTGCCATTCGTAACTTAATTCGTGAAAACAAAGTCGCGCAAATGTATTCAGCTATTCAGACTGGCGCAAATCATGGCATGACCACCCTCGACCAAAGCTTAAAAAATTTGGTGTCTCGCGGTGTGATCAGCCCACAAACCGCACGTACTGCTGCTAAACAGCCTGAATCATTCCTATAAAAATAATTAGAGAATAAATATGGATTTTAATGACCTGCTCAACCTGATGGTTGAAAAAAAATCATCCGACCTCTTTATTACAGATGGCGTTGCACCATCGATGAAGATTAACGGACAAATTGTTCCCATTTCAAAAAATAGTCTTTCAGGCGAAATTATTGGACAACTATTACATTCCATCATGAGTGAAAAACAACGCAAAGAATTTGCTGAGACTCGTGAATGTAACTTTGCCATTATGAACCGTGATAAAACTGCCCGCTTTCGTGTGAGTGCTTTTCAGCAACGCGACATGCCAGGCATGGTGTTACGTCGAATTGAAACTAAAATTCCTTCAATTGATGACTTACAATTACCGCCAGTGCTTAAAGATTTATCGATGACCAAACGCGGCATCATTATTTTTGTAGGGGCAACAGGTACAGGTAAATCGACATCATTGGCTTCAATGATTAGCTATCGGAACCATAACTCTAAAGGTCATATCATTACCATTGAAGACCCTATCGAGTTTATTCATGAACACGCTGGCTGCATCATTACCCAACGTGAAGTAGGCATCGACACAGACTCATTTGAAATTGCCTTAAAGAATACTTTGCGACAAGCACCCGATGTGATTTTGATTGGTGAGATTCGTACGCGTGAAGTGATGGACTACGCGATTGGCTTTGCTGAAACAGGTCACCTTGTATTAGCAACGATGCATGCAAACAACGCCAACCAAGCGCTCGACCGTATTATTCACTTCTTTGAAAGTGACCGTCATAGCCAGCTCTACATGGACTTATCGCTTAACTTAAAGGCCATGATTGCACAGCAACTTATTCCGACTCCAGATGGTAATTCGCGCCGTGCAGCGATTGAGATTCTCATTAACTCACCATTAATTTCAGACTATATTCGTAAAGGCGAAATTCATGAAATTAAAGATTTAATGAAACGCTCACGTGAACTCGGTATGCAAACTTTTGACCAAGCACTGTTTGATCTTTATAAGTCAGGCCAAATTACCTACAAAGATGCATTAAAACATGCCGACTCACCAAACGATTTGCGTTTAACAATTAAGCTTGCCGAAGAAGGTCCAGATCAAATTGCAGGCACAAATCAGCATTTAACCTTCGACCGACAGTAATTTCTTCATAAAAAAAGGAAGGTTAAACGTAACCTTCCTTTTTTATTTGTTTTCTTTGTGTGAAAACGATTATTTCTTGCGCAGAACTTCCTGACATTCAGGTTCGTTACAGTAACCGTAGAGGTTTAATGAGTGACCCGTTAAGGTAAACCCATGTTGCTCAGCTACAGCATGCTGTTCTTTCTCGATAACATCATTAGTAAATTCAATAACTTTGTTGCAATTATGACAAACCAAATGATCGTGGTGATCTTCTTGCATAATTTCGAAAACAGAATGATTATTTTCGAAATGGTGGCGCTGAATGATACCTGCAGCTTCAAATTGTGTTAACACACGGTAAACTGTCGCAAGGCCGACATCTTCCCCTTGTTCTAACAAAGTCTTGTAAATATCTTCAGCGCTAAGATGATGTTGTTTTGAATTTTCTAATAATTCCAAAATCTTAATTCGAGGAAGGGTAACTTTAAGTCCAGCTTTGCGCAAATCTTGATTGGAAATAGGCATGAAAAAAGGTCTCTCAACAAATCTCAAGTTGGAATAGGCAATAGAATTTAGATGAAGTATGATCTATCCTTTGATCAAATGCATCATAATTTATTGGGATAGTGTAGCAAAATGCAAAAACTCGTGCTGACGTTATTAGTCACTTCACTCCTTGCTGGTTGTTCAATCTTTGGTGTATATAAGGTTGATATTCCTCAAGGGACTCCATTGACCAAAGCTCAAGCCTCTCAAGTACAAGTCGGCATGAATTTCCAGCAAGTGCGTTTTTTGCTTGGTAGTCCAACTGTGACTGATCCCCTCAATCCTCTACGTTGGGACTACATTTACAACTATATCCCGGGAACTTATGCTAAAAAAGCAAAAATCCCCGCAGCACATGGTCAGCATTTAAAAATTTACTTTGATGGCACTGGCACAGTAACTAAAATTGAAGGTTTAGAAACTATTCCAGAATCGCAACCAGGTTTACCTGCTTCTAAAGAAGCGATTTTAACTGCACCACCACTATAATCGTTTTTTCTAATAAAAATAAACCCCTCAAGTGAAATACTTTGAGGGGTTTTGTTTATGGGGCTTATTGCTTAAAGCGATTACTTTTAATATATCGCCCCACAGGGTTTTTCTCAGCGCGTTTACGACGTATATCTTTAGGATTAATGGTTAAAGGTCGATAAACCTCAACTCGATCACCAGCTTGCAAAATCGCATGTGCTTCAACTTTTGCACCAAAGATGCCAAGTTGTAATGACTCAGGCAAACTGACCTGTGTCTGCAAGCCACTCGCCTCAACTGCTTGTAATGCAGTCATACCAGCTTGAAATGGAATAGCAACTAAAAACTGTTGCTCTGGGGCTGCATAAGCAACCCACACTTGCTGAGCTTTTTCCATCAGATCATTTGTCCAATCACAGCAATCATGGCAATGACAATTGAAAGCGGCAATACAATACGTACTGCAATACGCCATAAGTTATAAAACAACTCATTGCTAAAATTCATAGATTTACGCAAATGGCTAATTTTCATAATCCAGCCAGCAAAAATGGCATAGATCAAGCAAATGAGTAATCCCCAAAGCATCAAAATCAGCGTAAAGATGTTATGAAGCTCAGGTACAGCCCAAACAACAATCGCTACAACAATAATCACCCACTGTAAAATAGGCATAAGCTGACGCTGAGCAAGCTGCTCTCTAGCCAATTGCACAAATAACGCTGTTGTCATTACTGCGGTAAAGATCCAAGTAAAAACAGGAAGCTGTGCTTGTAAAGAAAAGAAACCAAAGGCAATCACAGCAATTAACTGAGCTAACCAAATTGGAAGAACAGTTTTCGTTGCACCTTCTTGCGACTGAACAGCACCTACACTATTTTGCCAGTAAAGCCCTAAACCTAGCCCACTCGCAACAAGTGCAAGTACAGTTGCATTACCCCACTCTTTAAACTCAACATTGGTCCAATGCCAAGGCTGTAAAGTCGTTCCCATCGTGTTAGCTAAAACAAGAGAAGCAATTACACCAACCGTCATCAGTAAGATTAAAATCTGACGTGGAATAAAGGATAAAATGAGGGCCACAACAGCAAGACCAGCAAAAACAAGTTGCCCTGAAACACTATTATTAAGTTGTGTAGTCAGTAAATTGCCAGCTGTACTTAATACATTACCAGCTAAAAATGGAATAAAAATAACTGCAAGCCAGCCAACCAAACGCCATTTTGGGGAACTATCTGCTTCACGAGTTAAACTTGATAAAGCATTTAAGGCTGTAGTCTTCGACCGTTTTGCTAAAGCAATTTCCAAATAACAAACTGGTAGTGCCAATAACAACATTGTGCCTAACCACAATAACCAGAAATCGAGTTGACGATCAATCTGGATTCCCATTGTGGGTGCCAATGTCGCCATAATGATGAAAGATAAGCAAAACGCCATCAGGGGCGATAACCATCGTGACATAGGTATGTCCTGCATTATGCATTCCTTGAAAAAGACTAGAGATATTTTGCCCGTGTCATGCTTGAAAATCAAAGTTTGCTCAATAAAAAAAGCAAACTACCGAATAGATAGTTTGCCGCGCTAACTGAAATTATGAGTTATTTTTATTTCAGGTTATGAGAAAAACCGAGCAAACCAGTTTTTCCCTTTTTTCTTTTCTTTTTCTCTAATAATTCCCATCATATTTTCTTTTACTGCTCCTACATAATCGGCATCATCATGTTGAATATGGTTAATTAACCATTTAGCCAAAATTTCTTGTAATTCTGCTTCAATCGTGTGTCCCATTTCAAAACGTTCACGATATAGCTCTATTTTTTTAATAAATAAATCATGTACACGTTTATGAGGTACACGATATTTATAATCAGCTTCCTCTTGCAAACTTTCTTCGAAAGTAAAATGTGATTGCGTATAATCGATAATATTGTCTAGAACATCTTTAATTCGACGTCTGTCTTCTTCATCTTTTACATCATCAATTTCATTAATATAATCAAGTATTCGTTTATGTTGCTCATCAATAACATCAATACCCGTATTATATTCTGAAGCCCATTTCATTTTCATACATCTCCCCAATGATGCTTAATGATCGTTGCATAAACTCCATGATATATTTAAAGAATATAAATAAAAACAAACCTATTTTGTCGGCTTTAACATATAAAAATTACATTCAACTCAAGTTATTGTTTTTAAAATATTTAATTAAAATTAACCAACTAAAATAATAAAGTATTTTTTAAACAAACTATTTAATTATTAAATGATGAAAATATATAAATATCCTTATTCATATATTTTAAATGTATTTTATATTAATACTGATCTGCACGCGTAATACGTTTAAGTTTAGGATTTTCCTGTTCGCGCTTTAATCTTTCTACAAAGGTAATAGCCTTTTTAATTGGTTTACCATATTGAAATAAAATCATTTCACCAGGTTGGTATGCTGTCCAATTTTCATTATGTGTTAAAGGTTCAGTTGTTATTACTGCCACACGGTCTTCTGGAGTGGTTACCTGGCTAAAATCGACTTCGACATCTAAATCAATTAAATGAGCATAATTAAATGGATATTCACGAACGAGCCAATGTAATTTAGTAATGGCATAACTAAATAATGCTTTGCCATTAGATAGGCAATAATTAAATGTGCCGTATTCTGCAATTTGTGGAGAAATCTTTTCTAACACTTCAAATATCTGTTCAAGACTTGGTTCTTCATAACCAAAAGCTTCAACGAGTTGATCGAGCAAATAACAAAATGCACGCTCACTATCGGTATTACCTACTGGTGTGAAACGTCCACTTAACGGCGGATTAAAGTCATGTAAATCACCATTATGGGCAAAGATCCAGTGTCGCCCCCACAACTCTCGAATAAACGGATGAGAGTTTTCTAAAGTGATTTTACCTTGAGTAGCTTTGCGGATATGTGCAATCACGTTGCGTGATTTAATAGGATAATTACGAACGAGATCAGCAATTGGAGACTCAACTGCCGATTGGTTATCAACGAATAAACGGCACGCCTTATCTTCGAAAAATGCAATGCCAAACCCATCACTATGATCTGAGGTAATTCCTGCACGCTGTGAAAAACCACGGAAGGAAAAAGTGATATCCGTTGGTGTTGCACAATTCATTCCTAATAGCTGGCACATATCGCTTTAAACTACTTCTAATTACCCCATCTGCTCTATTGTGCATGAGAGTAAAAGTGCTTGCAAATCTCAATATGTGCTGGCTATTACAAAATAGGAAATATGATTAACGCTGCACCATTTTATTCATGACAAACGAGGTCGCGACTTTATTCACCTCAAGAAATACAAAATAATCCAAACAGTTAAACTCTTCATCAAAAAAAGCCTGTTTCGATAGTTTTGACTGCATGCTCAGATACATTTGGAATAGCTTGGGCATACGTTCATCTTGTGGGAAGCTAAATTCAGGATATTCAGGTTCATAGATTTTTTTCGAACGGATATCAATCGTTTTACTTTCTGGTAACTGCTGAATCTGGCGATGCGTGTAGTACGCTCTAGCCAAATTATCTTGTAAATGAATGCTGACACAGCCCATTAAATATTTAGCACGCATTGACCATAGCACTTTCGGTGCAAGGTTTAACCACAGCATAGATAACGCTTTACCATTACGAAAGCGAGGATGTACACAGGTACGGCCTATTTCTAACACATTTGGAAGATGCGATAACTGAGGAACTATATCAAACTCATGTGCGCTATAACTCTGTGCTATTTCATGGCCTTGAAATAGTTTTAAACGCGTATACGCTACAATTTCTCCAGTCCACTTTTCACGCAAGACCGCATGTTCACAACCAAAATCGTAAATATCTTGGTCTAAGTTATCTTCAAACTTGATTCCGAATTGTTGACTAAATTGTTGTGCACGAAACCGTTGTACATCTTGTAATTCTTTTAAATTATCAACCCACTCAAAACGAAATTGCGTCTGATTTATTGCTTTATGACGATTTAAAGGTAAAGTCCAGGTTTGGCGATATTGATTAAATTTTTCCAGCATAATGAACGCTCCTAGTGACACCACCTACACTAGTCAAAGCTCATGACAAAAAAATGACCAAATCAAGATGGTATAAAAAAAGACCACCTAGGGTGATCTTTTTATTGAGAGTAACGGATTTCTTAAGCTGTTTTAGTGCGGTTAGAAATCAGCGTTCCAACACCATGATCAGTGAAGATTTCAAGTAATGTTGCATGTGGCACGCGACCGTCAACAATATGCGCACTCACAACGCCGCCTTTAACAGCATCAAGCGCACAGCCTACCTTAGGAATCATACCGCCATAGATCACACCTGTTTCAATGAGGCGATCAACTTCTTGTGTCGTAAGGCCAGTTAACAGATTTTTATTTTCATCAAGCACACCGCTAATATTGGTGAGCAAAATTAATTTTTCAGCGCCTAATGCTTCTGCAACCTTACCTGCAACTAAATCAGCGTTAATATTATAAGTATTGCCTTCTTCATCTACACCTAATGGCGCAATAACTGGAATAAAGTCACTTTGGGTGAACATTTCCAATACATCTGTTTTAACGCCTGTCACTTCACCAACCATACCCAAGTCGATATGTTTGATAGAGCCATCTTCTTCCTGCTTTTCCATAAGCAATTTGCGGGCACGAAGTAAATTACCGTCTTTACCCGTTAAACCAATCGCACGTCCACCGTGTTTATTAATCAGGTTAACGATTGATTTATTTACACTGCCGCCCAACACCATTTCAACCACTTCCATGGTTGCAGCATCAGTTACGCGCATACCGTCAATGCGGTCAGATTCACGGCCTAACTGCTTTAAGAATGAGTCTACTTGTGGTCCACCACCGTGAACAACAATCGGATTTAATCCTACAGTTTTAAGTAAAACGATGTCTCGGGCAAATGAACTTTCAAGCTCTGGATCAGTCATTGCGTTGCCACCGTATTTCACCACCAGCGTTTTACCAGTAAAGCGTTGAATATACGGCAAAGCTTCAATCAAGATTTTTGCTTTGTCGACACCGATATGCTGATGTTGTGGCATTACGCCTCTCCTTACTTAGGCCTCTGAAAGTTCTTGTGCAATTTGCGGATAGTGTTCTTGCAACATATCCACAAATTTTTGCTGGATTTCCTTTAATCGTAAAGGATTATCTGCATCAAATCGTACTGTAAAGTATTCACCAGTATTTGATGCTCGAATAATGCCAAAACCATCATCAAAATCAAGACGTACGCCATCAATTTTACTAATACGTGCCCCTAAGCGATGACTTAAAATCTCAATATCTTGTAATACATACTTTGGATCAGACTGATAAGTACCAATATAGGTATCTTCTGTACAACATCTTTCTGGATATGGAGCAAATAATTCAGAAATTGTAGCGGCATCAGATTGGGTAAAATACTCCATTACTCGTAATGCAGCATATAAACCATCGTCGTAGCCAAAACCACGGCCATCATTAAACACATAATGACCTGCATATTCTCCACCAAAAATGGCACATCCATTCGATTGAGATAAATAAGCCCTTAGGAAACTACTTCCCGTGCGGATCATTTTTGCTTTTCCACCGAGTTTCTCGACGGTCTCTTGAACCATACGTGAACATTTCACATCAAAAACAATTTCTTGCTCTGGATGCTGCTCAAGGCACATTTGCGCAAAAAGCGACAATAAGCGGTCTGCTGTTAATATCTGTGCTTTTTCATCGACTAAAACAACACGGTCTCCATCGCCATCAAGAGCAATACCAATATCAGCCTGCTGCTCGACCACGGCTTTTCGCAAGCTAATTAAATGAGCTGCATGTGATGGATCTGGTGCGTGATCTGGAAACTCTCCATTTGGATTAGTGCGTAAAGCAATGACTTCACAACCCATTTTTTCTAAGATTAGTTTTGAACAATGCCCAGCTGAACCATGCAAACCATCTAAAACAACTTTTAAAGGACGTTTTAACTGAATATCTTTAAAAATGGCTTGTTGGTATTGCTGGCAAAATTCAGCTTTAAATTGCGGTAAGGTTAACTCAAGTACAGAAATTGAATGGCTTGGTACATAAGTTTGGGCTTCTTCACCCACCTGTTGAATCATTTCCGGAGACGGCGGTTCGCCTTTTAAAATCCACTTAATACCATTATCAGATTTTGGGTTATGACTTGCTGTCACCATGATGCCATTACCACCAAAATCTCGTGCAATGTAGTACATCATTGGTGATGAACAGCAACCAACATTGATAACGTTTAAACCTTGTTCTATTAAAATTTCTTCAATTAAGTGTGCATAGGCTGGGCTTGTGAGACGGGCATCATAGCCAATCACTAATTGAGTTTGTTTTGCTTGTTTGTATTGTTGTGCCAATCCGTAGGCAATTGAACGGACAACGTCCGTGGTTAAGTAAGAAAGTTTGCCTCTAATATCGTAAGCACGAAAAATACTTTTTGGAAATGAGTGTCTTACATTCATAGCGTATCTTCTATTTAAAGATCAATTCGATCTATCGCAAAAACATAGATTATTCAAAATTTTTGAAAGGTTTGTTTGCTAAAAAAGTTAAAAGAATATGAGTAAAGCGTGTTGTAATATAATCCATTGTAACATTCAAGAGATAAAAAGAAACGCCTGTTCAACAGGCGTTTGATTTTCGTTAATATTTTAGAAAAACTTACTGTTTACCTGTATGACCAAAGCCACCAGCGCCACGTAAAGTTTCTTCAAATTCTTCTACTTGCTCAAATTCAGCTTGTACGACTGGCACTAAAACGTACTGTGCCAAGCGCTCACCTGGTTCTAAACGGAATGTAGTTTGACCACGGTTCCAAACTGAAACCATCAATTCACCTTGATAATCCGAATCAATCAAACCAACTAAGTTGCCAAGCACGATACCGTGTTTATGACCTAAACCTGAACGCGGTAAAATTAAACCAGCAAAATTTACATCATGAATATAAATTGCCATACCTGTTTTAACTAAAACAGTTTGTCCTGGTTCAATATCAATTGCTTCATCTAAACAGGCACGTAAATCTAAACCCGCTGAACCTGCTGTTGCATATGAAGGTAAAGGCCATTCTTTACCTAAACGCGGATCGAGCAATTTCACTTGAACTTTCATGGGATTTCCTAAAAATTAAAAAAATTAACGCTTTAATAAAGCTTTTAAATTTGCCAGATATTGTTGAGCCTGTTCTTTAGGGTCAACATTAGCCGCAATTTTCTTTTTACGCCCTAACCACTCAAGCTCATCTTGCGGAAGCTCATCAAGGAAACGGCTAGGCGTCATTTGTTTCATCTGTCCACCATTTTTACGCTGTTCCGCTAGAGTTAAAGTTAAACCTTGGCGTGCACGTGTAATTCCCACGTACATGAGACGGCGCTCTTCCTCAATGGTTTCTGCTGCAATCGAGTTCTTGTGAGGCAATAGTTCTTCTTCAAGTCCCATAATGTACACATATGGGAATTCCAGACCTTTTGCTGCATGCAAAGTAAGAAGGTTAACTTTGTCTGTATCTTCTTCTTCCTGCTGCTGTTCTAACAGATCGAGCAAAACTAGTTTTCGAATGACACTTTCAATATTCTTTTCATCAACATCTTCAGCACGATTAATCAAATTTTGAATGCTGGTAAATAAGTTCTCGATATTATCGAGCTTACTTTTCTCTTGTGCAGGTGTTGCTGACTGTTCTCGAACATAATCCATATAACCCGCTTCATTCATCATTTGACGAACTTTAGGCACTGGCTCATCATCTTCCAACAATTCACGAGTAAATGTCGCGATAAAATCGGCAAATTCATGAAGCTGTGTTTCCGCCTTTTTAGGCAGCACCATACTTAAACGCTGGTCAGCAGAAGCACCGAGTAAAGACAAATTGTTTTCTTGTGAAAATAAACCTAACTTCTCTAGAGTAACAGGGCCAATCGCACGTTTAGGTGTATTAATAATACGTAAGAAAGCACTGTCATCTTCTGGGTTAATAATAAGACGCAAATAACTCATTACATCTTTAATTTCTGCACGCGCGAAGAACGATGTACCACCAGAGAGTTTATACGGAATTTGCATTTGGCGAAGCTGGGTTTCTAATACACGTGCCTGAAAGTTCCCGCGATACAAAACGGCATAATCTTTCCAGTTCTTACCGTTCATTAGCTTATGAGTCAGTAAGTCTTTTACCACGCGCTCTGCTTCATCGTCATCATTACGACATGTAATGATTCGGATGACTTCCCCATGTCCTTTATCACTCCACAATTTCTTGTCAAAAATATGTGGATTATTTTGAATCACACAGTTCGCTGCTTTTAAAATACGGCTGGTCGAACGGTAATTTTGCTCAAGTTTAATAATATGTAGATTTGGGAAATCTTGTTTAAGCAATGCCATATTTTCAGGCTTAGCACCACGCCATGCGTAAATCGACTGGTCATCATCACCTACCGCGGTGAACTGCCCCATTACCCCAACTAACAGTTTGACCAAAATATATTGGGCCGTATTGGTATCTTGATATTCATCGACCAGTAAGTAACGGACACGATTTTGCCATTTGTCACGTACTTCTGCATTTTCTTGCAATAAGCGTGTTGGCATAACAATGAGGTCATCAAAATCGACGGCATTGTAGGCACGTAAATTACGTTCATAAAGTTGATAGAGATGTGCAAACTGGACATCTTCCGGTGTTTCACAAGTCGAATGTGCTTGTTCTGGCAAAATCAGATCGTTTTTCCAATCTGAAATTTTCTTCATTGCTTTAGCAATTAATTCTTTACTCTCTGCACCCGACAAATTGTCGCGATGCATAAGATCCATCAAAATACGTTTACAGTCATCTGCATCTAAAATCGAAAAATTAGCTTTTAAAGGTAAATTTTTAAGTTCTAAACGTAAAAGGTTTAAACCAAAAGTATGGAAAGTAGAGACGGATAAACCTTTTGCTTCTTCACGTGACAAAAGCTTGGTCACACGCTCTTTCATTTCACGGGCAGCTTTGTTTGTGAAGGTCATCGCGGTTATACGATGTGCAGGAATACGGCAATGTTGCACCAAATAGGCAATTTTACGCGTAATTACCGATGTTTTACCTGAACCAGCGCCAGCAAGCACCAATAAAGGGCCCTGAGTATATTTCATGGCTTCTTCTTGCTTGTTGTTCAATTGACTGGCAGATGACATCGTGTATTACCTCTTAATTTTTCGAGCATGATTATAGTCATCTCTTTTTTAGAATCCCAATAGTAAATCTACGGATATGTATAAATGATGTCTAATAATGCAATTTATGCGCCGCAGAATGTCGTGATTATTTATTGTACTGCACCCATAAAAAAACCACCCGAAGGTGGTTTTTGAAACAATAGACTAGATCTTATTGTTTAGCATAAATACTGATTTCTACACGACGGTTTTGTTCACGGCCAGATGCAGTAGAGTTATCTGCGATCGGGTTAGATGAACCATAACCTTGCGCGTCGATACGGCTAGCAGATACGCCTTGGCTAGCTAAATAACTACGTACTGATTGAGCGCGTGCTTGTGATAATGGAATGTTGATAGAGTCATTACCAGTGTTATCAGTATAACCAGTTACAAGAATTGCACTCTTGTTATCTTCAGCCAAAGTTTGAGCCACTTTGTTCAAAGTTGCGTAGAAGTTTGGCTTGATGTTTGATTTGTTTGTATCAAAAGTAATGCTACCAGGCATGATCAATTGAACAGAACCATCTGGGTTACGGCCAACGTCTACACCAGTACCCGCCATTTGTTGACGTAATTTTTTCTCTTTCTGGTCAAGGTATACACCACCAGCAGCACCAAGAACTGCACCAATTGCCGCAGCACGGTTGTTTTGACGGCTAGAGTTTGCATTTGATTTAGAAATACCATAACCAGCTGCTGCACCAATTAAAGTACCTAATGCGGCTTTATCGTATTCAACGCCACCAAGATTATTACCAGTTGTTTGACAACCAGAAAGAACTACTGCTGCCCCTACCACTGTTGAAATAACTAATGCACGCATTGCATGCCTCCTCACTTTGTGTGTTTTGTTGTCTGAATGAATAATGAAACAAAAAGGAAGTATAAAACATTGATATTTTGTTAATAATAAACAGTTTAGTTATGTTTTTGTAATATTTTGATGCACTTTAAGATGCTAGCTCATCACAATTTCTTCATTGTTGTCTAAGATAACGTTGTATTTCATATTATGACAGTTATAGTTGAACAACTTTTCTATGGATTTGAGACATTCGGGGTCTTTTATATGTCAACTGCACCCAATAAACAATCTGCGCTAAAAAAAATTACACGTGGACTCACTGTAGGTACAGTCATTACAGGAAGTACTTTTTTTCATGGTCCTCCTGTTCTTGCATTAGGTCTGACCAAGCTTTTAAAAAAATCATCAAAAATAGATGAAACTAATATTCAAATTACAAATAGCTGGTTAGGGGTAAATAACTGGTTAATTGACCATGTTCTACCCAATCTAAAATGGGACATTACCATTGATGAAGGGCTTGATCTGAATATGCAAGGTCGTTATTTAATGACCTGTAATCATCAAAGTTGGGTTGACACGACTGTAAATCAATATTTTGGTTTAACCCGTATGCCCCTTACCCGTTTCTTTACTAAATGGGAACTCATCTTTATTCCTTTTGTTGGGCAAGCATTTAAAATTTTAGGCTTCCCAATGATGAAGCGTCACACTAAAGAACAGATCGCTAAGAATCCTGAACTTAAAGACCGTGACATGATGGAAGCACGTAAAGCTTGTGAGCAGCTTTTAAGTCAGCCCTTCACTCTATTAAATTATTTGGAAGGTACTCGTTTTACTCAAGAAAAACATGACCAGCAAAAATCCCCTTATAAGCATTTGCTAAAACCCAAAGCAGGTGGCTTGGCGCTTGCATTAAACATCTTGGGTGACAAAATCGATGCCCTAGTTGATATGACCATCGTCTATCCTGATGGCGTACCGGGATATAGCGATTTCTGGCTTGGGGATGTTTCTAAAATTGCGGTTAACTTACGTAAAATTGAAATTCCAGACTGGGTACTTGGCGGCAACTATGAAGATGACGCGGCTTATCGTGAACGTTTTCAGCAATGGGTTCATGACATTTGGACCGAAAAAGATCAACTTATTGAGCAAATGAAATCTCAATATACCACTGCAAATATTTAAGAAAGCACCCGTTATTATGCAAAACAGTTCTGGGAAAAAAACGAAATACCATCATGTAGACCCAAACAGCCTTTCATTTAAGCTGTTTTTGGTCTACGACATCTTTATGGTGTTTATTATCATTTTTAACTTGTTCTGTCTTGCGACTAATTTCTTTTTAATGAGCAGTATTGGGGCATGGTTCTTTGAACATATTCACTTGCCCCAAGTACTCAGCTTTTATCGTACTTCACTACATCCTTGGGTGATTACGTCAGAAGCTTGGTTTATTGGTTTTTTAATTATTGAGCTGGTTGTACGCTGGGCTATTGCCATTATCAATAAGCACCATAAGCGTTGGTTCTTTTTCCCGTTTATTCACTGGTATGAAATTTTAGCTATTATTCCTCAGCTCCGTTTTTTACGTTTATTCCGCGCTGGGATTATTGCTTACCGTTTACATGAGTTGGGTTATCCAGTTGTTCCGGAAAGCTGGCGGAAAACTGGGCTATTTTATTATCGCGTCGTAATGGAAGAGTTATCTGACCGCGTTGTAATTACCGTGATTGATGGCATTAGATATGAACTTGAAACCAGTTCTAGTCATAAACAGATTATTCATGACTTGGTTAATCATCATCGTGAGCAATTTACTGTCGCTCTAACCGCATTATTACAAGAATCTTTAGCCACCGTTTTAAAAGAACAAAAGCCTGCCATTACAAAAAGTGTGGGCAAAATTGTAGATCAAGCCATTATTGATACGCCTGAGCTAACTCAATTATTACGCTTAATTCCTTTAGTCGGTGGCCGCATTGAACAGCAAATTCAAAGCATTGGTCAAAGATTAGGTGAAAATATTAGTGCAGGTTTAATTGAACCTTTAATTGAGGGATCTCAAGATGCTCCAAATCCTACTTATCAATTAATTTCTCAAAGAGTAAGTGAAATCAATATTAATAATCGTCAGCTTGAGCAATTGGTTGAATCTGTCGTGTTCGAGACACTGGAGTCTGTACGTAAACAAGTCAAGGTCAAACAATGGCAACAAACCCTTGCGGAGTATGATCGAATCAAAGAATAAGCATTTATTTAATTTTTTATGAATCACGCTAGAGAATTGGCACGAATTGTTCTAGCATTTGCCCTATTTACAATAAACTTAACGATATTACAGCTCGTTTAACGCCTTGAAGGAAGACTTATGGCTGATATACGGATTACCGGCAGAATGGTTAACTTTAGCAGGATAACCTTCGATACCAATGATCATGATGTGATCCGCCAGCAATTATCAAATATTTTAAATGAAGGTTCCTATCAAGGAACTTTAGTGATTATTGACAGTACAGTTGAGCAAGAGTTAATTGCATTGATTCAACTTCTGGTGAGCTTGGGTTTACAACCAATGGCGGTAATCGACGGTATTTTAGGAGATGAGGCTCGCGCTATTCAATTCCCTGTTTTACCGGCAGATCAACCATTACAACGCATTAAAGCGACAGCTGAACAAGTGGCTATTGTGGAAAAACCTGCTACAGCTCCTGCCTCGTCTTCAGCAGAAACAAAAAAACCACTAAACAAGATAGCGGTCGCTCATATTACCTCTTATCATGATGAAATTTTGCGTACAGGCCAATCCCTTGTACAAGATAACGGCGATATTATTTTAAAGGCTGGCATGAATAGTGGTTCCGAGGTGATCGCTTCAGGAAATATACATATTTATGGCACAGTTCGTGGTAGAGTCATTGCTGGTGCGGGCGGGCACGCAGCTGCACGCATTTTTTGCCAATCTTTAGAGGCTGAGCTCGTTTCCATTGCCGGAACGTATTGTGTCGCAGATGATATCCCTAAACATGTGGTAAAAAAACCAGTACATATTTATTTAAATGAAAAGCAAGAGCTTGAATTTGAAGCTCTAGAACTTTAATTTATTAAGCAAATCACCAAAAAACAGCCCTTTTAAGGGTGTATGACCATAATAGGAGTGGATTCGGTGGCCAAAATTGTTGTCGTAACATCAGGCAAAGGTGGTGTAGGTAAAACTACAACGAGCGCATCTTTTGCAACAGGTTTAGCCCTTCGTGGTCATAAAACTGTTGTGATTGATTTTGATGTAGGCTTACGTAACCTTGATTTGATTATGGGTTGTGAGCGTCGTGTTGTTTACGATTTTGTTAATGTTATTAATAACGAAGCACGTCTGCAGCAAGCCCTTATTCGCGATAAAGATATCGAAAACCTTTATATTTTACCGGCTTCACAAACACGTGATAAAGATGCGTTGAGCGACGAAGGTGTTGCTCGAGTTATTGATGAGTTATCTCAAGAGTTTGATTACATCATTTGTGACTCACCTGCAGGGATCGAGCGTGGCGCGATTTTAGCCATGTATCATGCAGATGAAGCAATCATTGTAACAAACCCTGAAATCTCTTCAGTACGTGACTCTGACCGTATTATTGGTATGTTAGATAGCAAAACCAAGAAAGTTGAACACAACGAAGGGCGTATACGTAAACATTTATGTATTACACGTTTTAACCCGGAACGTGCTGACCGTCAGGAAATGCTGACAATTGATGATATTTCTAAAGATATTTTACGCGTACCGACATTAGGTGTTATTCCAGAATGTCCAAGTGTATTACAAGCATCAAACGAAGGTAAGCCAGTTATTCTGTATTCAGAAACTAAAGCTGGTCAGGGGTATGATGATTTGGTTGCACGCTTCCTTGGCGAAGACCGTCCTTATCGACACATCACAGCTCAACCTAAAGGCTGGTTAGCACGACTATTTGGAGCGTAGATATGGCAGGATTCTGGAGTAAATTATTTAGCAGCGAAGAAAAACCATCAAGTGCTCAAACTGCCAAAGATCGTTTGAAAGTTATTGTTGCTTCTGAACAAGGTTTAGGCCGCCGTTTAAGCCAAGACAAAATTGATCAGATGAAAAAAGAAATCATGCAAGTGGTTAGCCGTTATGTTAGCGGTGTAGGTGAACAGCATATCCAAATGCAAGTTCGCTCTGAAGCTAATATCGAAATGTTAGAAATGAATATCAATTTACCTGAAGAACGATAATTCTATTTCTGACTATTCAATAAATCAGAATCAAGGCAAAATAACGCAAGTTATTTTGCCTTTTTTAAAATGAGGAGATTGTCATGGCATTATCACAGCCAGCAACTTTCAATGAAGAATGGTCCGATGAGCGTGTTTTTGCCTACCTCAACCAACTTCCTCCAAGTGGTGTGAATGCAGATTTTCATGTGCTCTACCATGCATTCAAACATATGCGCCCAACAGACTATGAGCGTCTTTTAAAGCAATTTATTGCGGACGGACGCGATATTAATGCCAAAGACCCTGAAGGCCAACGCATCCATGATGTAATTGCTAAGTTTCCGCGTCAATCAGCACCATTTTTAGAAGTTCTAGCAAAGTTTGCTTAAAATAAAAAGCCTCTTAAAGAGGCTTTTTTCTTATCTAAACTTATCGATTACCAATCAGGAAAATACCAAATACGGTAAAAATACCACCCGAAATACCATCAATCCATTTTGAAAAATTACGATAAGCTGCTCTAAAACTTGGTAACGAGAAAATAAAAGTCACAAAGCAGAACCATAAAATTGTCTCGACTGTGACAATAATAAAGAGTAGCCAGTGAACTTGATCAAGTTGAGGATTAGCTAAAAATAAAGAGAAAACACTACCAAAATAAATAACAGCTTTCGGATTTGATAAATTGGTTATCAAACCTTTAATAAAAAATAAGTAAGGTGCTTTGGGAAGTTCAACAGCAACATTGCCCTCTTGCTGATTTTTTGAAAAAGCTGAACGTAGCATCTGATAGCCCAACCAACATAGATATAAGCCACCAGCAATGAGCAAACCTTGCTTTAACCAAGCCATTTTTTCAAAGATAAGATTTAGCCCCATCAGTGCCAAGCACGCCCAAAACATAACACCTGCCGTTATACCAGCAACGACCAGCATAGCGTCTTTACGAGATCGACTAATGGCGGTTTGAGATACAAGAAAAAAATCAGGCCCAGGAGTGATAAGTGCACAAAAGTGAATAAAGGCTAACGTAATCAGAGCTAATAACATGTCTTTCTCCTGATTTAATTCATTGTTATTTATTTAGGGAAAATACATTAGCACTTTTTACTAAACGATAAAATCTTTAAGTCACTTATAAATAGGTTCACTTTTATTTAAGTTATAAAAAAGCCTCCGAAGAGGCTTAAATTGTATTGTCTTAAACTAGAATATCCCGTTTACCATTAGGACCCATTGAGCTCACAATGCCGTTCTCTTCCATTTGATCAATAATACGAGCAGCACGGTTATAACCAAGGCTAAATTTACGCTGTAGCGAAGATGTAGACGCTTTTCGAGTTTCTAATACGAATGACACACATTGATCATAAAGTGCATCTCGGTCAGAACCGCCTTCACCCTCTTCAAAGCCACGTGACGCTGGCTCTTCATCAAATGGTGTCAAGATTTCATCAATATAATCTGGTTCGCCACGCTCACGCCAAGCATCACAAATACGGTTTACTTCATCATCACTAATGAAAGCACCATGTACACGTTCTGGCTCAATTTTACCTGGTCCTAAGAACAGCATATCACCGTGACCTAACAAGTCTTCTGCACCACCTGCATCCAAAATAGTACGCGAGTCAATTTTACTGTTTACACGTAGTGCTACACGCGTTGGAATATTGGCTTTAATCAAACCAGTAATAACATCAACAGAGGGACGTTGAGTCGCAAGCAATAGGTGAATACCAGCAGCACGAGATTTTTGCGCCAAACGGGTAATCATTTCTTCTGCTTTTTTACCCACCTGCATAATCATGTCGGCGAACTCATCCGCAACAATCACAATAGATGGTAATGGCGTTAAACGAGGTGCACGTTCTTGTGTCGCCGAGTCGCTTGGCTTCCAAGTCGGATCAATTAAGTCTTCACCATTCGCAATCGCTTCTTCAACTTTACGGTTGTAGTCACTTAATTTACGAATTTTTAAGAACGACATAAGCTTATAACGACGTTCCATTTCATTCACACACCAGTTCAACGCACTTACCGCATCTTTCATGTCAGTAACAACGGGAGTTAATAAATGTGGAATATCATTATAGTTTGCAAGTTCCAACTGCTTTGGATCGATTAGAATTAAACGTAATTGGTCAGGTGTATATTTAAGCAACATCGATAAAATCATCGAGTTGACCGCAACCGATTTACCAGAACCTGTCGTACCAGCAACCAACATATGTGGTGCTTTCGCTAAATCAGTGAGTACAGGATTACCTGAAATATCTTTACCCATCGCCATACTAATTAATGCACTTGGGTCGCGATATGTTGGCGTTTCCAATAACTCAATCAAACGTACCATTTCACGGGCACTGTTTGGCACTTCAATACCAATGTATGGTTTACCAGGAATAACTTCGACCACACGTACAGATGCCATCGACATTGAACGTGCCAAGTCACGTGAGATATTCGTTACCTTAGAAGCTTTAACACCCGGCGCCAAATCTAACTCAAAGCGAGTTACAACTGGTCCTGGTTGAGCCTCTACCACCTGTGCTTTAACGTTAAATTCTTGCAATTTAATTTCAAGCAATTCAGACAAACGTGAAAGTTGCTCTTCAGTAAAGTTGACTTTCTTATTTGGATCAACCTTATCAAGTAGGTCAAGGCCCGGTAAAGTTGGTAAATCCAAACGCTTCTTAGCAACTTGCATTGCACGAGACATTGGGCGGCCTGATGCATCTGTTAACGGTGCATCAAAATCGAAATCGTCCTCATCAAAATCAGCATTTTCCTGCGGTTTTCCAGCAGTCTCCTGCCAAGCTTCAATAAACTCTTCTTTTGAAAGTTTGTCGGCCTGAATAGTCGTTTGGATAGGAGCTTTTACAAATGCTGAAGATTGCGCATAACTACTTGCTCTCACAGGTTCAGTTGGGGCAATGTCTTCATCTATTAATAAATCATCAAAATCTTCAAAGACTTGTTCGTTTGCTAAATTTTTAGGTGATTGATTTAAATTTGAAATATTTGAAGATGTTTCATTCGCAATATTAACAGATTGCGAAGTTGGTTCCGCCTCTACATGATGATCTTGAACAAACGGTGTATGCACATCTGTTGCAGTTTTACTGTTCGGAACCGCGGCAAGCAACTCATCAAAAATCTCATCATCATTCCAATCAAGACCATGTAAGTCTTGTTTTGATGAGGGTTGATTTTGATTTACTTGAGAAATTGTTTGTTGGAATTGTTCATGAGCAGGAACTTGCTCTATCTCTGTCGAATCATCAGCAGCTCTTAAAAGCGCATCAATTTCTTGCTTATGACTCGCATCATCACGCTGTAAAGCACGCCATACTTCGCCAGTCGCAACTAAACGTTGACTATCTCGTTCAAGTTTATGGGCCTGTTCAAGCGTATGCTCAAAGTTCTGAGTATTTGCAACTGGTGTATCTGCAACAGGTTCAGGTCGGCTCTGCTCTTTCGCTAGCACATCTGCAAATAAGCGCTCAGCAACGGCATCATGTCGTGTTGTCGTAGATTGCGGTTGAGCTGTTTCAGATTGAGATGGTGTTTCTTTCTCATCTGAAGCATTAGCATTCGTCTCTGCATTATCAGCAACTTTAACTGCGGCTGCTTTGTTGGCAGGTTGAGTGGTTAAGTCATAATCCGATTCATTCGGAGATACGTTCTTATAAAATAAATCTTGTAAATAACTTGGTGTAGCTTTGAGCGTAACCCATGTTTTACTCCATTGCACCCCAAATGCAAGAGTAAACAACACTACTCCGAAAACCAGTAAAAATAAGGTTGCACCGTAAATTGTTAACAATTGAGATAGGCTTTGACCTAACTCATAACCAATAATTCCCCCAGCTGCATTATCTAAAGTATCTGCCGGCACATTCCAGTGTAAATAAAGTAAGCTAGATACAACTAAAATTAAGAAGAATTGTGCAGCATAACGAAATGGGCGGTTTAGGAAACTACGTGGCCACCAAACCTGAATTGCTTCAATGAAAAGGAAAATTGGAATAAGCAAACTTGCCCATCCTAAAAAACCAAACAGCAAATCTGCAATCCATGCGCCAGCAATACCACTTGCATTGGATACTTGCTGAGTATCACTGGAAATATGCATCCAGCCCGGATCAAATGGTGTATATGTTACTGTTGCCAGAAACATATAAATACCAAAAGAAACCAAGAATAATGTCATCAATAAGCGCTGTGCATAAACACTTGACACCGCAGTCATATACTGTCCTGTAACCCATTTAATTATTGGTTTAGAGATGTGAAGAACTACATTTTAGATCTTCAACGAATGAACTTTATATTATGCACCTGTTCTTACAAAAAAGGTGCATGATTCTTTACAGTTGTTGTTAACATAAGGCACTTCTATATTGTTATATAACTTAATTCGATTGACCTGATCAATATTATCCACATTGATTTAACGCTATTGATCGGCAAATTCACGTATAATTTTCAAAATTCTCGAAATAAATAAGGATACCCTCAATGAGTGCTCGTCATTCTCGGTTAATTATTCTCGGTTCTGGCCCTGCGGGCTATAGTGCAGCAGTATATGCAGCGCGTGCAAACCTTAAACCTACTTTAATTGCAGGTTTACAACTAGGTGGGCAACTTACAACAACAACCGAAGTTGACAACTGGCCGGGCGATCCTGAAGGTTTAACAGGTCCTGCATTAATGGATCGTATGCAAGCACATGCTGAACGCTTTGGTACAGAACTCGTCTATGACCATATTAACGAAGTGGACTTAAATGTACGTCCTTTTGTTTTAAAAGGTGACATGGAAGAGTACACATGTGACGCTTTGATTATTGCAACTGGTGCTACAGCTCAATATCTTGGCCTAGAGTCTGAACAAAACTTTATGGGACAAGGCGTAAGCGCATGTGCAACATGTGATGGTTTCTTCTACAAAAACCAAAAAGTAATGGTTGTTGGTGGTGGTAACACTGCTGTTGAAGAAGCACTTTATTTATCAAATATTGCTTCACATGTAACGTTAGTACATCGCCGTGATACTTTACGTTCTGAAAAGATTTTGCAAGATCATTTATTTGCCAAAGAAAAAGAAGGCAAAATCAGCATTATTTGGAATCACGAAGTTGAAGAAGTATTGGGTGACAATACTGGCGTAACCAGTGTTCGCCTTAAATCAACTCAAGATGATTCTAAGCAAGACGTAGAGGTTCATGGTCTGTTCGTAGCAATTGGTCACAAGCCAAACACTGGAATGTTTGAAGGCCAGTTAAACCTACGTGATGGCTACATCCAAGTGCAAAGCGGTACCTCTGGTAATGCAACAGCGACTTCTGTAGCTGGTGTTTTTGCTGCTGGTGATGTCGCTGACAGCATTTATCGCCAAGCGATTACTTCTGCTGGGTCTGGCTGTATGGCGGCTCTAGATGCTGAAAAATATCTAGATAATCTTTAATTAATAGATTTCTAGAGTTTTAAAACAGCCGTTCTTATAACGGCTGTTTTTTTAGAATAATGACTAGCTGACATATATTAATTTTTATAGCATAACCTTAAAGCTCATCTTATTTTATTTTTATGAATACACTTCCACTTTCCCAATTCATTTTTCCTGATCCCATTGAAGCCGATCCAGATGGGCATGGTTTAATTTGTATCGGAGCGGACCTCTCCCCTTCTACCCTATATGAAGCATACACCCATGGTCTTTTTCCTTGGTTTAATGAAGATGAGCCTATTTGTTGGTGGAGCCCAGAACCTCGTTGCGTGATCTACCCTCAAAACTACAAGCCCAGCAAGTCATTACTGAGAAATATGAAAAAACATGACTATGCAATTACGGTTAATCATGCCTTTGAACAAGTTATTCGCTCTTGCTCTTTGCCAAGAAGTTATGCAGACGAAACCTGGATTAGTGAAGATATTATTCAAGGCTATTGTGAGATGTTTAATGCTGGTTATGGTTATAGCATTGAAGTATGGCAACAAGAGGAGCTTGTAGGAGGTTTATACGGTGTTACGATTGGCAAAGGGTGTTTTGGTGAGTCAATGTTTAGCAACGAAACCGATGTTTCAAAAATGGCTTTTTATACATTAATGCTCATAGGACAAGAAAATCAGCTACCATGGATAGACTGCCAACTCGTAAACAGTCACTTAATTAGTCTGGGAGCCAGTACACTTTCTCGTCAAGACTACTTAAAATCGTTACAAGATGTAATTATTCACCCCTCTATCAATTGGAAAAAGTATCAAGAACGTGTATTTTCAAGTAAAACAATAGCATTAGATGCAAAATTAATGGAATGATAACAGGAGGGACCAATCATGAAATCATATCACCCGAAGTCCCTTTTAAATGATCTGCAGTATTATATTACTCCACCTCATGATTGTAGCTATCTAGAAAATAAATCAGCACGCATGGTGTTTTTAGATCCCATCCATCGAATTGATGTGGTCACTCTTTCAGAACTTTCTCGTTTAGGCTTTCGCCGTAGTGGCGACTTTGTTTATCGCCCTGAATGTCACTTATGTAGACAATGTCTGTCTTGTCGTGTTCCAGTTGCCGATTTTCAAATGAACAGCATGCAAAAAAAAGCATGGAAACGAAATCAAGATCTCACCATGACTGTTCTGCCTACGCGACAAGCAGCTCAAATTCATTATGATTTATACGAACGCTATATTAATGAACGCCATGCAGATGGTGATATGTTTCCACCAAGTCTAGATCAGTTTGAAAAGTTTTTAGTACATAGCTGCACAGATAGTTTTTTTCTTGAGCTTTGGAAAGACAATCGGCTCATTAGCGTTTCTACTTGTGATTTAATGGATGATGGACTATCGGCTGTCTATACATTCTTTGATCCCGATGAGCATCGTAGATCACTTGGTGTTTACTCTATTCTTAACCAAATTGAATATGTGAAATCGCTCGGTTTAGAATATCTCTACTTAGGCTATTGGGTGCCTCATTCAGCCAAAATGAACTATAAATCGCAATATACCCCTTTAGAACTTCTGCTCGATGGGCAATGGCGCCGTTTAAACAGGTCATTATCACCAGAAGAAATTCAACAGCTAGGTACATCTCTTATGACTACGTTACCTTCTGAATGGAATAATTTAATCATTAAATAAAGATGCGAAATTATCTGTACAGGTTTTTACCATAATGACCGCATGTTCCCGCCCACCATCTTGGGTAGGATAATAATTGCGACGCAGATCAATTTGGTGAAAGCCTGTTTTTTCATATAAACCAATAGCGGCTTTATTACTTTCACGAACTTCTAAAAAGATTTGTACTGGCTGATTTTCCAATTTTTCAATTGATGCACTTAATAACTCATATCCTAAACCCTGCCCTTGCATTTTAGGATCAACTGCCATGAGTAATAAATTAGCTTCATCTAAAACAGGCTGTAAAATACAAAACCCAACCACTCTGTTTTGTGACTCAATCACTGTACATTGATAAGAGTTCAAAGATTCAATAAATTGCTGTCTTGACCACGGATGGGTCTGAACTGATTTTTCAATTTGAACGACAATATCCACATCAGTGTTTTGCATAATACGAATCATGAGTTTCAACGCAATGAAGATTCTAAAGTAGTGCGTATTATAAAAACTTCCCAAGAAAAAACGAGTAAAAAAAAAAGGACAATTGAATTGTCCTTTTTTCAGTATTTTTTAAAGACCTAATTTTTCACGCCAAGTTGCTAGCAATGCTGTGGTATCCGAATCATTTGGATGAAATTTTGGTCTTAAAAAATCAAGTAACTCTGGAATTTGACGAGTCATAAAACCTTTACGACCATACATGAACTTAAGCATGTACTTCGTATCCTTCCAAGTTAATTTTTCGTCAGTTTTAAGTAACTTAGCAGTAAAATAAGACTGAGTTGCGAAGATTAATGCCATTGCAATAATCAAGGCTGTTGAACGCATAAAATAAGCTCTCGGACCTTGTCCGTACATACTTGTATACACATCAAATGCCACAGCTTTATGTTCATTTTCTTCAACTGCGTGCCACATCCACAAATGATACATAGTGTCGTCTTGGAACATGGCCTGAATTTCAGGGTTTTGTAAAAGTTCAGCTGCAATGGTCGATGTGAAATGCTCTAGAGCACAGGTTCCAGTCAAATCAATCATTTCTTTGGTATAGCCAAAAGGTTTCATTAATTTGGTTACAACAGCTGTACCCATCTTAATGACTTTTCCTGTTTGCTTTTCCATATGACGCACATCATAACCATAAGCCTGTGCTGAAGCATTAAATGCTAAATGCTCTTTGGAGTGCATCGCTTCTTGACCAATAAAAGCACTAATTTCTTTTTGAAGATCTGGATCAGCAAGCTTTGGATCATTTCGAACAGCACGCGTACTATTTACAAAGAACTGCTCACCTTCTGGAAAAAGGGCCGATAATGCTGTCATAAAATGTGTTAATGCTGCATCATAATTTGCCCAATAACGTGGGACCTGAGCAAATTCAAAATCCATACGACGCACAGGGAAACTAGCGCCAGCACGATTGGAAATATTTACCTTAGCATTCATCTCAAACTCCTTTTAAGTGAATAGCTAATTCACATATAACTTTATTTATTTTCTTAATATTTATAATCATACGTCTTTCGATGTACCAATTAAGTGCAGATGAGGACAGAGAAATATCAGATGAGGTCATTCATAGACACATAAAGGTGCAATATCTGCTCCACGATCTCTTTAATATAGTTATAGAAAAATAAAAAAGGGCCACTATCGGCCCTTTATAAATCATGAATTAAATCTATAAACCTAATTTTGCTTTCCATGTTTTCAATAGACCAACGGTATCTAGATCATTTGGATGAAAGCCAGGTTTAAAGTAAGCTAACATTTCTTTAGCCATACCACTAATAATACCTTTAGATGGGCTATATCCGTATTTATAAATTACTGATAGTTCATCTAAATTCAACTTGTTGTCTTGCTTTAATAAACGAAGCACAAAGGATGACTGGATTAAAAAGATTAAAGTCATAGCAAATACCAAAGAACTGGTTCGTAACGCATAAGCTTTTATGCCTTTACCAAACACACCTTCGTATACGTCATAAGCTACGGCTTTATGCTCATTTTCTTCAATCGCATGCCAATACCACATTGTTGACATTGTCTCATCTGTCATAAGCTCTTGAATGTGCTTATTGACCAATAATTGCGACGCAATAGTAGCGGTAAAATGCTCAAGAGCCGTTGTAGCAGTCAAGTCAACCATTTCTTTTGTCATACCGAAAGGTTTGACAATTTTTACAAAAGTTTTAATGGCTGTTTGAATTGCCGTATCGGTAAATTTCTCTAACGTTTCTACATCATGACCAAACTTTTGAGCAGAAGCATTGAAGTTTACATGCTCTTGAGTATGCATTGCTTCTTGCCCAATGAAAGCACTAATTTCTTTTTGGAGCGCTTCATCATCTTTAATAGCTGGGTGATAACGTACTGCTCTTACACTATCTATAAAGAATTTCTCACCAGCGGGAAACAGTGCTGACAATGCAGTCATAAAGTGTGTGAGTCCAGCAGAACCATTCATCCAATATTCTGGTACATCATTAAAGTCAAAATTCATACGACGTACTGGAAAGCTTGCACCTGCACGATTCGTAATATTCACTTTAGCATTCATACCCAAAGCTCCTTAGTAAGTAACCCTAGTTACTCAAACTTTATTGTTCGTTTTCTTGATTCTTATCATACAAATTTAATAAAAAGGATTAAGGGGAAATAAGGACATTGAAATATCAGTTAGGGCCAGCCTTTATAGTGATTGTTAGACAATTAAGTATAAAAAAAGCGCTCTAAAAAGAGCGCTTTTTTTCACTGAAAGTGATTATGCAGTTACTTTCGCAACAACACCAGCACCTACAGTACGACCACCTTCACGGATCGCAAAACGTAGACCTGGGTCCATTGCGATTGGGTGGATTAATTCTACTGACATTTCAACGTTGTCGCCTGGCATAACCATTTCAACGCCGTCTTGTAATTGGATTGCACCAGTTACGTCAGTTGTACGGAAGTAGAACTGTGGACGGTAACCATTTAAGAATGGAGTGTGACGACCACCTTCTTCTTTAGAAAGTACGTATACTTCTGCGTCGAATTTAGTGTGCGGCTTGATTGTACCTGGTTTAGCAAGTACTTGACCACGTTGTACGTCTTCACGCTTAGTACCACGAAGTAAGATACCACAGTTCTCACCTGCACGGCCTTCGTCAAGAAGTTTACGGAACATTTCTACGCCAGTTACAGTTGTTTTAACTGTATCTTTAATACCAACGATCTCTACTTCTTCACCAACTTTAACGATACCAGCTTCTACACGGCCTGTTACTACAGTACCACGACCAGAAATTGAGAATACGTCTTCGATTGGCATTAAGAATGCTTTGTCGATAGCACGTTCTGGTTCTGGAATGTAAGAGTCAAGCGCTTCAACAAGAGCAAGAACTGAAGACTCACCATATTGACCAGCATCGCCTTCCAACGCTTTAAGCGCAGAACCACGGATAACTGGAGTGTCATCACCAGGGAAGTCATAAGTAGAAAGAAGTTCACGAACTTCCATTTCTACTAATTCAAGTAATTCTTCATCATCAACAAGGTCACACTTGTTCAAGAATACGATGATGTAAGGTACACCAACCTGACGAGAAAGAAGGATGTGTTCACGAGTTTGTGGCATTGGACCGTCAGTCGCAGCACACACAAGGATCGCGCCGTCCATCTGAGCAGCACCAGTAATCATGTTTTTAACGTAATCGGCGTGGCCCGGGCAGTCAACGTGCGCGTAGTGACGAATTGGAGAATCGTATTCTACGTGTGAAGTATTAATTGTAATACCACGTGCTTTTTCTTCAGGTGCTGAGTCGATTTGTGAGTAATCTTTCGCTTCACCGCCGTAAGTTTTTGCACAAATTGTTGCAATCGCAGCAGTTAAAGTTGTTTTACCATGGTCAACGTGACCGATTGTGCCCACGTTTACGTGTGGCTTATTACGTTCAAACTT
>NZ_JAKTHX010000025.1:0-11486 GCF_027854635.1 Acinetobacter sp. AOR43_HL | reverse complement strand
ACTCACATTGTTGGTTGTGAGCTGAACAGCGCGTATTTGTAAGGTTTTAGCATCTATACCCATATGTAATTTACGCCATTGGCGACGATATTCAGACTGATGTTTTTTACGCTTCCATTCACCCTCACCTAAGAATTTCAGACCTGTAGAGTCAACGATTAGATACAGTCCATCACAACTTTTTTGATAGCTAATCACAATATCAATATGCTGTTGTCGTCTACAAATTGTAGTGTAGTCTGGCGCTATCCAATTTAACCCACAAAGATGGATGAGACTTTGAACAAAGCCAGTGACCATGCGTAAAGACAATCGGAAGAGAGATTTAATCATTAGGCAGCATTGGATAGCTGCGTCGGAGTAAGTTTGATTTCGTCCTTGTTTGCCTTTTGATGGGGCATACCATTGCGTAGCAGGATCAAACCAAATGGCAATATTTCCACGATTAATGAGAGCTCGGTTATATGAAGACCAATTGGTTGTGCGATAAATTTTAGGTGTCGACTTATTCATTTGAAAATTATATTGTGGAATAAGCCTTTAGAGATAGGTTTGTGCAACAAAGCCATTTCGAAGTGCTGAGCAACCGCTCGAATAGATTGGCCTTCTTCAAGCTTGGCTAATATTTTCTTTCTAAAATGTATTGTATTGGTATCGGTATTGTATTGGTTTTTTTGCGTGCTTACTATACGTTGTCTGGGGCAACGGAAGTGTTTCGACCCGACTCTGGAACGCGATCCGCAGCGACGACTAGGCAATTCCGCACGTTGGCCTGATCAGGTCGCCCCGCTGCACCTTGTCTGAGCAGTCGACCTGCATCAATGGGGCGGGAGATCGCTGTACATTGAATGTTGATATTCTTTCCTGATAAGCGCAGTATCTTACAAAGTCTTGCAAGGATTTCCTTGGCCGGAACCGCAAAGCGACGCGATTGGAGAGGGCGAAATGAAAGCGCACCTACAGGTGATTTTCACGCTCGATGAATTGGCAGCGTACTTGAAAGTCGGCAAGCGGAGTGAGCGAGAGTCTTCAATTTTTCTTCTGGAGGTGTGACATGGACATTGATTTCAAGAAATTGGCTCCCTGGAACTGGTTCAAAAAGGAGCAGGAAGAACAACAGAGCACTGCCTCGCTGCCGGTGCAGCGCAATGACCTGCAGGTGTCGGGTGGGCCCGTCAGTCCCATCCTGCAATTGCATCGCGAGATCGACCGCCTGTTCGACGACGCGTTTCGAGGCTTCGGTTTCCCGACGCTGGCCATGCCACGCTGGCCGTCGGACTGGCCGGGCATGCTGAAGCCGGCGCTGGACATCCAGGAGACCGACAAGCAGTACAAGATCGCCCTGGAAGTACCCGGCGTCGACGAAAAAGACATCCAGATCACGCTCGACAACGACGTGCTGCTGGTGCGCGGTGAAAAGCGTCAGGAGCAGGAAACGAAAGACGGCGGTTTCCACCGGGTGGAGCGCTCCTACGGTAGCTTTCAGCGCGCTCTGAACCTGCCGGCCGATGCCAACCAGGACACGATCAAGGCCGCTTTCAAGAACGGCGTGCTCACGATCACGATGGAAAAGCGCGAGGCCAGTACGCCCAAGCAGGGGCGCTCGATCCCGATCAACGGCTGACGCGGGGCAGCGCGTTTTTCTCAAAAACCAAAAAGAAATGAGGCACCGTGATCGGCGGTGCCTCTTCAGATCAATCTTTACAGGAGTATCAGCATGGACAGAAAACAATGCCAGGTCTGCGGCCAACCCGCCACCGTGCGGGTGGAAGCCAATCTCAACGGTCGTCACAGCACCATGCTGTTGTGTGACGACCATTACCGTCAACTGGTGCGCCAGCAAAAGCGCACCGTCTCGCCGCTGGAAGCCTTGTTCGGCTCGCGCAGCGGCCTATTCGAGGACTTCCTCGGCAGTGACTTCTTCCGCATCGGCGACGACGCGACGCCGATGGCCGCCGATACCGATGACGTGGTCGATGCCTCGTTCGGCGAGCCCGCCGCCGCAGGTTCGGGTGCGCCGCGCCGTCGCGGCAGTGGTTTGGCCAGCCGCATCAGCGAACAGTCGGAAGCCCTGCTGCAGGAGGCCGCCAAACACGCTGCCGAATTTGGCCGCGCCGAGGTGGATACCGAACATCTGCTGCTGGCGCTGGCCGACAGCGACGTGGTCAAGACCATCCTGGGTCAGTTCAAGATCAAGGTCGATGACCTCAAGCGGCAGATCGAGTCCGAGGCCAAGCGCGGGGACAAGCCGTTCGAGGGCGAGATCGGCGTGTCGCCGCGCGTGAAGGATGCGCTCAGCCGCGCTTTCGTGACCTCCAATGAACTCGGCCATTCCTATGTCGGTCCGGAGCACTTCCTGGTCGGTCTGGCCGAGGAAGGCGAAGGGCTGGCCGCCAACCTGCTGCGCCGTTACGGCCTGACGCCGCAGGCGCTGCGCCAACAGGTCAGCAAGGTGGTCGGCAAGGGCGCCGAGGATGGCCGCGCCGAGACGCCGACCAACACGCCGGAACTCGACAAGTACTCACGTGACCTGACCAAGATGGCGCATGACGGCAAGCTCGACCCGGTGATCGGCCGTGCGCAGGAGATCGAGACCACCATCGAGGTGCTGGCCCGGCGCAAGAAGAACAACCCGGTGCTGATCGGCGAGCCGGGCGTGGGCAAGACCGCCATCGTCGAGGGGCTGGCGCAGCGCATGGTGGCCGGTGAAGTGCCCGAGACCTTGCGCGACAAGCGCCTGGTGGAACTCAATATCAACGCCATGGTGGCCGGCGCCAAGTATCGCGGCGAGTTCGAGGAGCGCGTGCAAAAGGTGCTGAAGGAGATCTCCGAGCACCAGGGCGAGCTGATTCTGTTCATCGACGAGGTGCACACCATCGTCGGTGCCGGCCAGGGCGGTGGCGAAGGCGGGCTGGACGTGGCCAACGTCTTCAAGCCGATGATGGCGCGCGGCGAGCTGAACCTGATCGGCGCCACCACGCTCAACGAGTACCAGAAATACATCGAGAAGGATGCCGCGCTGGAGCGGCGCTTCCAGCCGGTGACGGTGCCCGAGCCGACAGTGGCACAGGCCATCATGATTCTGCGCGGCCTGCGCGACACCTTCGAGGCGCACCACAAGGTCAGCATCTCTGAGGACGCGATCATCGCGGCGGCTGAGTTGTCCGACCGCTACATCACCGCCCGCTTTTTGCCCGACAAGGCCATCGACCTGCTCGACCAGGCGGCCGCGCGCGTGAAGCTGTCGGCCACGGCCCGGCCGGTGGCCGTGCAGGAGCTGGAGTCCGAACTGCACCAGCTGCGGCGTGAACAGGATTACGTGGCCGCGCGCAAGCAGTACGACAAGGCCGCCGAGCTCGGCAAGCGCATCGAGGCCAAGGAGGCCGAGCTCAAGAAGCTGATCGAGGGCTGGGAGCGGGAGCGGGCCTCTGGCAGTGCCGAAGTCAAGGCAGAACACGTGGCCCAGATCGTTTCGCGCCTGACCGGCATCCCAGTCAACGAGTTGACGGTGGAAGAGCGCGAAAAGCTGCTGCACCTGGAACAACGGCTGCACGAGCGCCTAGTGGGACAAGACGAGGCGGTCCGTGCCGTGGCCGATGCCGTGCGGCTGTCTCGCGCGGGCTTACGCGAAGGTAGCAAACCGGTGGCTACCTTCCTGTTCCTGGGCCCGACCGGGGTGGGCAAGACCGAGCTCGCCAAGGCGCTGGCCGAGTCCATCTATGGCGATGAAGGTGCGCTGCTGCGCATCGACATGTCCGAGTACGGGGAACGCCATACCGTGGCACGTCTGGTGGGGGCGCCTCCAGGTTACATCGGTTACGACGAAGGCGGTCAGCTCACCGAGAAGGTGCGGCGCAAGCCCTACAGCGTGTTGCTGCTGGACGAAATCGAGAAGGCTCACCCCGACGTCTACAACATCCTACTGCAGGTGTTCGACGACGGGCGGCTCACCGACGGCAAGGGCCGGGTGGTGGATTTCACCAATACCATCATCATCGCCACCTCGAACTTGGGCTCGGACATCATCCAGCGTCGGCTGAAGGCCCGTGACGCCGCCGGCGAGGAATACGAGAAGACCAAGTTCGAGGTGATGGACGTGCTGCGCGGACACTTCCGCCCCGAGTTCCTCAACCGCATCGACGAGATCATCGTCTTCCATGCGCTGGGCAAGGAGGAGATCCGCCATATCGTCGGCCTGCAGCTCGATCGTGTGGCCCGCAACGCCGCCAGCCAGGGCGTGACGCTCACCTTCGATCAGACGCTGATCGACCATTTCGCGGAAGAAGGCTACAAGCCGGAGTTCGGTGCGCGTGAACTCAAGCGCCTGATCCGCAGCGAACTGGAAACGACGCTGGCGCGCGAGATGCTCGGCGGCGGCATTGGCAAGGGCGATCACGCCAGCGCCCGCTGGGACGACAAGGCCGAACGGGTGGTCTGCGAGTGCCAGGAGCCACCCGCGAAGCCGGCCGAGCCTGAGAAGCCCGATGCCGCGAAGGCGGCCGAGCCTGAGAAGCCCGATGCCGCGAAGCCGGCCGAGACGCCGCCGAGCGACGCGAGCAAGCCTGCGCGCAAGAAGAAGTCAGCGGGCGGCGAATCTTGAGCGATGGGGGCTGTCGTGTCCGACCCCAACGGGCTGACATGGGCAGCCACCCTCGTGCCGCTGGCGGTCACTATCCCCACAGCGGGGCACACGGTCATCTTCAAGCGTGACCCTCGATCGGCCACGCTGTGGGTGCTGCTGATCGCGCTGTTGCCGCTGGGCGGTTCGCTGCTGTATGGGCTGTTCTGCATCAACCGTTACCAGCGGCGGGCGCGGCGGCTGTTTCCGGGGGCAGATCCTGCTGTTCGGCAGGACCTCACGCCTACGATGCCCCAGACCGTATCGGCGCCGTTTGCCGGCCTGGCGCACCTGGTGGGACGTGCCACCGGCCAGTCGCTGACCAGCGGCAAGATCGACAACGCCAAAGCGGAACTCGCCCGAGCACTGAACACCCTGGTGGTGACCTCGGTCGCCTTTCCTCTGACCGTGCTACGGGCCGAAGCCGCGATCGCAAAAGCTGAAAAGCTGGCCGAGACCGACAAGCGCGATGCCAAGCAGAACGAGGAGCTCAGCACCTTGCTGTCGTCCGTGTGCACGGAGATCGAGATGGCGCAGATCCTGGGTTATGGCAAGAAGGCAGACTTCAAACCCATCTTCGATCAGGTGAAGTTCATTGAGCAAAAGTCGGCTGGTGGCAAAAGCGGCAAGGGATGGTTCGACGAGTTGAAGACGCGCATCCAAAAGCTGTTTTGAGGTGATGAAGGGGCTGACTGCTCTGTCGGTCAGTCTCGCGATGTTCGCATTCAGCCCCAATAGATTCGCCTATTTTCACTATCTCATACGAGGTATATCACCATGAATGAGCAAACACCGAATCCCAATGCGACGAACGAAGGAATAAACGAACAGGCCGCGGTAAGCAGCCTTCCTGTCAGTCCAGAGGCCAAGCCTGAAGTCGTCACGGAGGTACAGCCTGAGGTTCAGAAGGAAACGGACTCGCAGGCGGCAGACAAACGTAAACAAGTCCTCGATGAGGCCGTCTCGGCCTTGTCGCTGACCAAATCAGCGCTGGCCGCACTTGACGGCAAGGACACTGCACGCGCATTGGCAACGCTGGCCGAAGTGACGGGAAAGCTGGAGCTGATCGTCGCGCGCGAACCCACGCTCGCCCTGGCCGGCGTTGATGTGCGCACCATCGTGCACGACTTGTTCGCCAACACGGAAACCATTGAGGCGATGACCGACGAGGCGCTGGATGCCCTCAAACATGGCGAGGTGCAACGGGCTCGCCACGTGCTGGCTTTGCTGGCCAGTGAAATCGTGATCACAGTCACCAACATCCCTTTGGCGTCCTATCCCGCAGCCGTGAAGGCAGTCGTGCCGCTGATCGATCAGGGCAAGATCGAAGAAGCCAAAGCCGCGCTGCAGTCAGCGCTCAGCACGCTGGTCGAGGAGCGCAGCGTGCTTCCGCTGCCCGTCCTGCGTGCGAAGCTGCTCCTGAAGCGCGCAGAGCCCCTGGTAGAAGATGGTCAGCGCAGCGAAGCATCCAATGAGCGCCTGGAGACATTGTTGAACGAAGCCCGGCAGCAGTTGGAAATGGCAGAACTGCTGGGCTATGGTAAAAGGAAGGACTTTGAGCCCCTATACGCTGAACTCAAGAAAATCAAGGAAAAGACGGGAGGGGGAGGCTGCGGAAAAGGCTGGCTCGATGAAGTCAAGGCAAAACTGTCCAAGTTGTTCTGAAACCGCTGGAGAGGGGGCGCATAGCGCCCCCTCTCTTGTCCCATGAGTGTTTGATTTTTTATTTTGTATAGATCTTTAGGAGATATTGCATGAACACAGATACCATCGCCAATTCCAATGCGGATGACCCCACCAAAGCACTGTGTTCGCTGAGCCAAAATTGGTGGCTTTTTGTGCTGCGCGGTGTCTTGGCATTGATTTTTGCAGCCCTCGCGTTCTGGATGCCACAATCGGCTCTGTTGGCCATGACCATCATGTTCGGCGCATTTTCCTTGGTCAATGGCGCGTTCAACTTGTTTGCAGCGGTGCGCCATATCCAGAAAAAAGAGCGCTGGGGCTGGCTGCTGTTCAGCGGCATTGTCGGCATACTTACGGGCGTCGTCGTCCTGGTTGCTCCTTGGGTCGCCACGATAGTCTTGGCTTCTTTTTTATGGGCTAGCGTGGGCTTCTGGGCGATTTTCACCGGTGTGCTGGAGATATCCGCCGCCGTTCGGCTGCGTCGGGAAATCAAGGGTGAAATCTGGCTTGCCCTCAGTGGACTGCTCTCGATTATACTTGGCGCTATCGTCTTGTGGATATTTTTTACCCGTCCGGTCGAGTCATTCGTGGCCGCAGGCTGGCTGTTGGGTTTCCATGCGGCAGTCTATGGCGTCACGCTTTTGTTCTTTAGTTGGAGTCTTCGCAAAACGCGCCTGGGGTAAGAGCGTGCCAAACCAAAATCTATGGATATGAGCATCCTCGATTCATACCTCCATAGAAATGACATCGAAGGAGTCATACATGCAGATGCAATATAGCTATCGAGCTATCGACAAAGAGTTTCATGAACCTTGGCAGAGAGCTTTGGGAAATGTGATCGAGCACGCCCTCAAGCCATTGCTCGACAAACACACTAAAGATTCAGCGCAACTTCAAATCATCCTTGATCGCGACAAGATCAAGCGGCAATTTCTGGCCAGTGGCTATATGCACCTGCCCGGCAAAAAGATTGTCAGCGTTACTGCATCACATGACGAGCTGACGCCCCTCGCGCAGATGCTCGCAAAGTCGTTGTTCCGTCAGGCCAAGAAGCATTTTGACCGACTGCATGCTCAGGATCAAATCAAGCGCAAAGCACGACGCGAGCGCTTGCGCGAGCTCAAGGTGCGGATTGCCGCAAAACCCGCATCAGCCGCCCATAAGGCCGAGGTGACCCGAATGCCTCTACTGTCGAAACTTGAGGCTGTCGCAAGGCGTGAGCTGGCTTATCTGCGGGCCGTCGGCGATTTACCGCGCGATTATCCGACGCTACGCGACGTGGTGGATGAAGCGATTGTCCGAGCTGAGGTGGAATGGCAATCCGTGCCGGGGGAAAAAAAGGCTTACACCGGTCTTTTGAAGCATCTGTTCGCCGTCCTGGATAACGAAGTGGCAAGCAGCCGGCAATTTGGCGAATTCGTTTCTCTGGACGCGCCGGTCGAACCGGATGCCCAAGACGTGGCCGAGGCCATGGTGGAAGAGGAAATCTTCGAATTTTATCAGCCCGATGACACACTCAAGCTGGCCGATATCTTCGCTGGCAGTCAGCATCCCGATGTCGCAACGATCGCGGAACAGGAGGAGCTGATTGATCGGTCGAGCGAGTTCGCTTTTGCATTTGACCTGCTGAAGGACATGCCGCGTTTGTGGCGGCGCATTTTTCTGCTTATCCGTGTGGACGGGCTGAATGCCAGCAGCGTCTCTGAAATCCTGCTGATTCCTAATAAGGAAGATGCTGTCCGAAGGTGGCTCATGCAGGCCGAAGCATTCATCGCTGCTCATCTGGAAGAGGCCGGAGTAAGCAAAAACGGGAACGATTGGCTCCAAGGCGTTGATTGGTCGGCATTGTCTGTGACCCGAAGCGAGGCAGCCTCACTGTGGTCCAAGGAGGCGAACCATGAAGAATGATCTTCACCTCGTCTGCCCGCATTGCCAGTCCATCAACCGCGTACCGACTGCGAAGCTATCGGAACATCCCAACTGTGGCCGCTACCAGCAGCCCTTGTTCACGGGCGAGCCCATCGAGTTGACCACGGCGACGTTCTCGCGCCACGTGGAGCGCAGCGATCTGCCGCTGCTGGTCGATTTCTGGGCGCCATGGTGCGGGCCGTGCAAGATGATGGCGCCACAGTTCCAGCAAGCGGCGAACCAGCTCGAACCGAGGATCTGGCTGGCGAAGGTGAATACCGAGGCTGAGCCCCACCTGGCCGCGCAGTTCGGTATCCGCAGCATCCCGACGCTCGCCCTGTTCCAGAGTGGGCGGGAGATCGCCCGTCAGGCCGGCGCGATGGGCACGCAGGACATCGTGCGCTGGACGTCGACGCAAGTGGGACGCTGACCGATGCAGGGCTTGCTTGGTGCTACGTTAATCCTGCTGGCGGCTTGCAGCCTGGCGGCGATGGCGACGGCGGCGTTCAGAGTGCCCGCCTTGCTGGGGTATCTCTCTGTCGGCGTTGTACTGGGCCCCTCAGTCATCGGCGTGATCGCGCCGGGGGAGACGCTGAGCTTTCTGTCCGAGCTGGGCGTGGCGCTGCTGTTGTTCATGGTCGGACTGGAATTTTCCCTCGGACACTTCTGGCTCGCCCGCAGGACAGTGCTGATGGCGGGCGCTCTGCAGATGATCGCCGTGGCCCCGCCGCTGATCCTGCTATTGATGTGGCTGGGGCAGCCCGGCCAGAGCGCCGTGCTGCTCGGCACTGCGGCGGCCATGTCGTCCACGGCGCTGGTCAGCCGACAACTGGCCGACCAAGGCGAGCTCACCACCCGCCACGGCCGCAGTGCCATCGCCGTGCTGGTCTTTCAGGACCTGGCCAGCGTGCCCCTGTTGGCCTTGCTGGCGATCTGGGCGCGCGGCGAGTCGCCGAAGATCGAGCATGTGCTGCTCGAAGTATTCGGTGTGCTGCTGCTGTTCGCGGCAGCGGCCCTCGCCTCGCGCCGTCTGTTGCATGGTCTGCTGGGCTGGGTGGCGCGGCGGGGCCACGAGGAATCGTTCGTGCTCGTCTCCTTGTGCGTGGTGGTGGCTGCCGCCGCCGCTGCGCACGCGGTCGGCGTATCCGCCGCCCTGGGGGCCTTCCTCGCCGGGATGGTGCTGGGCGAGAGCGACTTCCGGCACCACATGGAAAGCCACCTCAGGCCGTTTCGCGATGTGCTGTCGGGCCTGTTCTTCGTGACCATCGGCTTGCAGCTGGATGTCGCGCAGATCGTGGCAGCACCGCTGGCGGTACTGGGCTGGCTGTTGGCCTTGGTGCCTCTCAAGATGGGGCTGAACTTTCTGGCTCTGCGCGCAACCCGCCTGTCGGCGCTCGACGCCTGGCGCACAGGCATCGTGCTGGGGCATGGCGGCGAGTTTGCGCTGCTGCTCCTGGGCATGGTCATGCAGCAGCACTTGGTTGCCGCCAACGTGGTGCAACCGATGCTGATCGCGTTGGTGCTGAGCATGGGGTTGGCGCCGCTCCTGATCCGACACCATGACCGTTGGGCGCGGGCATTCAGCCGCTCGGGCGCACTCGGTCAGCCACCGCAGGCCGAAGAAGGCGAAGTCGCCGAGCGGGCGCGGTCGTTGCGCGACCATGTGATCATCTGTGGGGCGGATGAAGTCGGGCTGCTGCTGAGTCGAACGCTGCGTCTGGCAGGCGTGCCGCATTTGCTGCTGGAATCGGACCGCCAAAGGGTCGAAGCGGGTCGTGCGATGGGGGCGCCGGTGTCGTATGGCGATGCCAGTCGGCTCGACACCCTGGCCGCCGCCGGATTGGCCCATGCCCGTCTGGTGGTGCTGACGCTTGTTCGTCCGCAGACGGCCGAGCGCATTGCGCGAGCGGTCCTCGAACGCCGCCCGACCTTGCCCTTGGTGGTGGCCACTGACCGCGTAACGGATGCCCAGCTTTTGCGTAATCTGCCCAATGTCAGGCTGTACCCGTTGTACCTGGCTTTGGGACTGGGGCTGGCCGAGCAGGTGCTGTTGATGCTGGGCATCAATGCCGACTACGTCAACCGCCGGATCGAGGAATTACGGCAGACACTCAGTGAGTCAGGTGGGGATAGACCATGAACGGGCCGGCCATTGGGTTGATGGTGTCGCTACTTGCCAATATTGGCATGGCGGTTGCGCGTGGGGTTTTGCTCGTACCAATCGCCAGAGGCGCGACGAGCTGAAGCTTCGCCAACAAGCGAAAATCGACGACAACGAACGGATCGCCATCGCCCTGGAAGGCGCAGAATTGGGGTTCTGGGAATGGGATATCGCCACCGACAGCTTCAGGCTTTCTGCCCGCAGTCTGGCGATGTTCGGCTTCACCTCCGACGACGAGAAGATTGGCGCCACCCATGCCGCATGGCAAGCGCGTATTCACCCGGAGGATTTACCGGTCGTTCTGGCAAAGGTGCGCGCTTATCAAGAAAACCCGTCGGAGCGATTGGAGTGCGAGTACCGCGTTCGTCATCGATCCGGCGTTTGGATTTGGGTTTTGGATCGCGGCCGATGGCTGGGTGACGCGGGCAGGCAACTGATAGTCGGCACTCTGCTCAACATCTCTTCTCGCAAGGAAATGGAGCAGCAGTTGCTGCGTATGGCGATCACCGACCCCTTGACCGGCTTGTCGAACCGGCGGGCGTTTAACGAGGCTTTGTTGCACAAACCTATCTCTAAAGGCTTATTCCACAATATAATTTTCAAATGAATAAGTCGACACCTAAAATTTATCGCACAACCAATTGGTCTTCATATAACCGAGCTCTCATTAATCGTGGAAATATTGCCATTTGGTTTGATCCTGCTACGCAATGGTATGCCCCATCAAAAGGCAAACAAGGACGAAATCAAACTTACTCCGACGCAGCTATCCAATGCTGCCTAATGATTAAATCTCTCTTCCGATTGTCTTTACGCATGGTCACTGGCTTTGTTCAAAGTCTCATCCATCTTTGTGGGTTAAATTGGATAGCGCCAGACTACACTACAATTTGTAGACGACAACAGCATATTGATATTGTGATTAGCTATCAAAAAAGTTGTGATGGACTGTATCTAATCGTTGACTCTACAGGTCTGAAATTCTTAGGTGAGGGTGAATGGAAGCGTAAAAAACATCAGTCTGAATATCGTCGCCAATGGCGTAAATTACATATGGGTATAGATGCTAAAACCTTACAAATACGCGCTGTTCAGCTCACAACCAACAATGTGAGT
>NZ_JAKTHX010000024.1:0-5299 GCF_027854635.1 Acinetobacter sp. AOR43_HL | reverse complement strand
GTAAGCGTCCGCTGAACACACCTTATGAATTCATCCTATAAGCCTTAATTTAGTCCCCACTTAAAAACAAGTGGGGACTAAAATTTATGACTACAAATCACCAGACATCCATCGCATCTCTTGCGAAAAAACGAAGAACATACAGTGCTGAATTTAAACAGCAGATCGTTCAGGCTTGTAAAGCACCGGACGTTTCAATTGCTTCGGTCGCTTTGCAACATGGATTGAATACAAATCTTGTATCCAAATGGATTCGCTTAATTGATGGTAAGCCAGGGAATGATCGCTCACCACTACCGAATAAACCTGCATTTATTGCCTTATCTTGCTCTGCACCATTAGATCCTACTCCTACTGACATGTTAACGGTTCAAATTACTTTACCCCACTCAAAAGCAGAAATTGGCTTGAAATGGCAAGTATCAGAAATATCTGCTTTAGCAGAATTACTCAAGGCACTTGCAACATGATCCGCATTGATGAAATCTGGCTTTCTACCCAACCTCTGGATATGCGAGCAGGGATGGATACTATCATGGCTCAGGTGGTGAGAGCCTTTGGCTACATTAAACCGCATTGTGCTTACCTGTTCTGTAATAAACGTGGCCATCGCATGAAAGTGCTGGTACATGATGGACTGGGCATCTGGCTGTGTGCCCGGCGGCTGGAACAGGGAAAATTCCACTGGGCGCAGGTTCACCAGGGTGAAAGCATGGCGATCAGTCCGGAACAGTTACAGGCACTGATCCAGGGTTTACCTTGGCAGCGCATTGGACGACAGCAGGTGGTGACGATGCTCTAAACTGGTCCATTCTGCTATTCTCCAAACGTTCTATTTCCTCTGCGTCATGACCTCAGGCATACTGCGGTCATGAATACGCTGCCAGACTTAAGCCAACTGACCCATGAACAACTGCTGGAATTTACCAGACAGTTGGCAATGCAGCATCAGTCTCTGGCACAATCAAATCAAGAATTAGAAAAATCAAACCAGCAATTGGATGCCAAAGTTCAACATCTTTCCATTCTCACGCAAAAATACGAGCATGAGCTCGCACTATTTAAACAGCACAAATTTGGCAGTAAAAACGAACATCTCACCGCAAAACAAATCCATCTGTGGGACGAAGCGGTTGAAGAGGATATCGCAGCAGTTGATTTGGAACTGGAGCGGCTGAATGCAGATAAAACCGATGCAGCGACAGAGAAAGCCACAGTCAACAAACCTAAACGTCGACTGCTGCCGGATCATTTACACACCATCCGTATTGAGCATGAACCTGCATCAACCCAATGCAGTTGTGGCTGCCAGTTACGTCGTATCGGCGAAGATATCAGTGAAAAACTGCATTTCAGACCGGCACAGTTCTATAAGGAACAGCATGTGCGTGGCAAATGGGTCTGTGATCAGTGTGACACCCTGACTCAGCAAGCGATGCCCGCCTATGTGATTGATAAAGGCATTGCTTCACCTGAACTGCTCAGCCATGTGCTGGTATCGAAGTATGCCGATCATTTGCCGCTGTACCGTCAGCGCCTGATCTATCAGCGGGCGGGCATTGATCTGTCCAGATCTACTTTATCTGACTGGATTGGTCGCTGCGGTGTGGAACTGGAACCTCTGGCCAATGCCTTAAAACAGGTGGTGCTGCAACAGCGGGTGATCCATGCCGATGAAACGCCGGTCACCATCATGCGGATGGGTGATGATGAGAAAAAACCGAAGAAAGGTTATGTCTGGGCCTATGCCACTACACAGTACAATCCAGTTCAAGCGGTGATCTATGACTTTCAGGATAGCCGTTCAGGTCAGCATGCAGAAGAGTTCCTGAATGGCTGGCAGGGCCATCTGGTCTGTGATGATTACAGTGGTTATAAAGCACGCTTTAAATCAGGCGATGTCATTGAGGTGGGCTGCATGGCGCATGCACGTCGTAAATTCCATGAGCTACATGTGACTGGGAAAAGTCAGATCGCTGAACAGGCATTACTGATGATTCAGAAACTGTATGCGATAGAAGCCGAACTCAGGAAAAAGACCGATAGTACAGCAGAACACCGCCGCGAATACCGACAACAGCACAGCCAACCGGTGATGCAACAACTGTATGAATGGCTCAACCAACATTATCTGACGGTGCCATCGAGTTCTCCAACCGCCAAGGCCATCAATTACAGTCTGAAGCGTTGGCCAGCCTTAAGCCGCTATCTGGATGATGGCAATCTACCCATTGACAATAACTGGGCAGAGAACTCAATGCGCCCCTGGGCCTTGGGACGAAAGAACTGGCTATTTGCAGGTTCGCTGCGCAGTGGCCAACGAGCAGCCAATATCATGACTTTAATCCAGTCAGCAAAGCTGAATGGGCTGGATCCGTATGCCTATTTAAGTGATGTGCTGAAAAGGCTGCCGACGCATAAAGCGACCCAAATAGAAGAATTACTGCCACATCGCTGGAAATCCAACTCAAATTAAAAAATAGGCATGGGGTTCAGCGGACGCTTACGAATAAAATAACGCTCTAGATTAAGTTCATTATTAATAAAGCTGTCAGAAAAGCGAAGAACTCCTTCATAAAGATTAAAAGTTGTATGAGCAAGTGTATGCCTGACTACTTTACCTTGAGTAAGAGATTGTCTATATAAGCTACCAGATTTTATTGGAAGCTTTTCTTCTGAAATAGGAAGAATCTGAAGATCAATTCCATTTTTTCTAATAAAAATATATGCAATCTGTGATCCATTAGTTTTTGTTAAGATTTTTCTATAAGTTGCACTATGAGGTCTCAGTAATATCCATCCTGAATCTATTAATTTTTTTGTGAAAACTTCAGGAGTCGCAACTCCAAATATAATAGCTGAGTTAGACGGAGGGCATAAATTACCATGATCATCAATAGAACATTCTGATTTTTTACAAAGGATGAAGCCTTTACAATCCCAATTTAAATATTCTAATTTTAAAACTGTAGCAAATCTTAATTGTCCATCTGTTCGACGAACTAGCACAATGTCATTCACCTTAAGATCTGTACGAAAACACTGCACAGGATATTTTTTATCGGTAAAATCAGTATAACTAACAAAGGCAATGATATAGCTCATGTCTTAATTATTCCAACAAGCTTATGTTATTTAACATATTAAAACTTGGTAGATCATCATAAGTTAAAGAGTCTAACTCCTTAAATGGAGAGCTTATGTTAAGTATCTTACCAATTAGTAGTTGATGATCAGAATTTAACTGGACATTACTAAGATTTAACCGGCAAAGATCATAGAAAACCTGTGTCATCAAATAGTTAAGACCTAAAATGTTTAGTGGAATTTTAGCTTTATAATTTAGATTCTGGTTAAATCTATTAATTTCTGAGATCATTCCATTATCATCTATATAAACTTCAAGTTGAGAATTCTCTGTACAAAAAGAATAAATAAACAACTTGTCTTCATTAAAAATATTTCCTGTTTCACGAAACCCCATTTTTTCAACAAGAAATTTTTGTTTATCCTTACATAAAACAAATAAACGAGTCATTACTACTGCGTTAATAAATTTGTCAGCACTAGGAGTTGGCCAGCTTCTAAAGTTACCAATAACTGGAGATGAATCCTTTCTTAGTATTTTTCTGACAGGAATTTCGTACTCTGAAAAGTTAAAACCATTAATAGGTTGCCCATTTTCATTACTAATATGCTGTACACCATAACTAAAAGATGGATAAGGTTGATTGCTAACAGCATAAGTTGATGGATCTACGAATTTAGTTTGCATTAATTTCTCTGTAAATTATGGTGTAAATAAATTTTAAAGAAGACTAACAGATCCTGAATATCTTTATAAAAGAAAAATAGAAACTTCCACTAATTTTCTCCATTTAACATAATGGCTGTTATATGAAATTCAGTGCCTCAGGCCTAAAGAACCAAGTTTATGTCTTGCAAAAACGTATCCTATAGGATACATTTTGCTTATGTACTCAATATATACCACAGAAGCCTTTGATGATTGGTTTACCAAGTTAAAAGATCAACAGGCAAAAAGACGCATACAAGTCCGAATTGATCGGGTTGAAGATGGGAACTTTGGAGATACTGAACCAGTCGGTGAAGGTGTTTCTGAGTTACGTTTCTTCTTTGGACCTGGCTATAGGATTTATTACTGCAAGCAAGGGCAAAGGGTCGTTATTCTCTTAGCAGGCGGAGATAAGTCTACGCAAAGTAAAGATATAAAACTTGCCCTACAATTAGCACAAGATTTAGAGGAGGAGCTGTAAATGGCTATCAAACTTCGTAAATGGGATAGTGCTGAGCATCTTAAAACAGAAGAAGATATGCAAGCTTACCTACAAGCCTGTATCGATGAATCTAATGGTGATGCTGCATTCATTGCTAAAGCTTTAGGTAACATTGCTAAAGCTAAAGGAATGGCTCAATTATCACGAGATACAGGTCTAGGCCGAGAAAGTCTTTACAAAGCACTTTCTGGTGATGTTAACCCTAGTTTTGATACTGTGATTAAAGTTGTAAAAGCACTGAATTTACGCTTAGCAATTTAAAAAAAGTTATTTAAAAATGGAGCTTTAAGCTCCATTTTTAAATTTCATATAAGGTGTATTATGTTAATTTTAGAAAATATTAATAATTAGAAAAGAAAAATGCAGATCTCAAGATCTGCGTTTTTTTCAAGAAAGTATTTAAAGCCTTCTAGAGAATTTTTCTCTATCAGAGAGGCTTTGTTGCACAAACCTATCTCTAAAGGCTTATTCCACAATATAATTTTCAAATGAATAAGTCGACACCTAAAATTTATCGCACAACCAATTGGTCTTCATATAACCGAGCTCTCATTAATCGTGGAAATATTGCCATTTGGTTTGATCCTGCTACGCAATGGTATGCCCCATCAAAAGGCAAACAAGGACGAAATCAAACTTACTCCGACGCAGCTATCCAATGCTGCCTAATGATTAAATCTCTCTTCCGATTGTCTTTACGCATGGTCACTGGCTTTGTTCAAAGTCTCATCCATCTTTGTGGGTTAAATTGGATAGCGCCAGACTACACTACAATTTGTAGACGACAACAGCATATTGATATTGTGATTAGCTATCAAAAAAGTTGTGATGGACTGTATCTAATCGTTGACTCTACAGGTCTGAAATTCTTAGGTGAGGGTGAATGGAAGCGTAAAAAACATCAGTCTGAATATCGTCGCCAATGGCGTAAATTACATATGGGTATAGATGCTAAAACCTTACAAATACGCGCTGTTCAGCTCACAACCAACAATGTGAGT
>NZ_JAKTHX010000023.1:0-1489 GCF_027854635.1 Acinetobacter sp. AOR43_HL | reverse complement strand
TGGTAGTAGTGTGACGACGATTGTGACCTCTTCAAGTGTTTCAGCTAATTCGGATTTATCCAATGTAACTGCAAATGACATTGTTTCTATTAATGGTAATACTACGCTCACTTTGGCACAAAAACAGGTCTTTTTGGATTATGTTCAAGGGTGGAGTAAATCTAATATTTCTTCAGGTATCGCCAGTAGTGCGGTTGGGGTCATCAATAATGCAACAGGTGTAGGCAGTAGTGCCGTTGGTTTTAACAATACAGCAAGCGCAACGAATAGCAGTGTCTTTGGTAGTTATAGCAAAGCCACGCATACAGGCGCAACGGCTTTAGGTAACGACTCTGAAACTGACCGAGACAACAGTATTTCGGTTGGTAAAGCAGGTGCAGAAAAACAAATTACCAATGTTAAGGCAGGTACAGCCGATACTGATGCAATCAATAAAAAACAACTAGACAGCGAAGTTTTAACCTTAAATACAAGGATTGATAATTTACCTACAGGCGGAAGTACGCCAATCGCCAGCGATAATTATGCTCATACTTCAACCGATACCGCTTTAGGTTCAGCCAAAGGTTCAGCACATGCAACGACAACCACGCCAGGAAAAATTACCGCAGTCGGTGGCATCACAGTTACTACAACGGGCGCGGGCACAAGTCTGGATGATATTGACTCCTTTACAGCCAATGGTGTCGCAATAACCAAAGCAGCCAACCCAACCGCAGTTGCAGCGTTTATCAATGCAGCCAAAAAAGGCGGAAATATAGCGGTTGGTAGTTACAGTAGTGCAGTAGGTACAGCAAATATTGCATCGGGTAGTTATAGCAGTGCGGTGGGTTATGTGAATACCGCATCGAGTCATTATAGCAGTGCGGTGGGTTATCTGAATACCGCATCGGGTCAAAGTAGCAGTGCGGTGGGTTATGTGAATACCGCATCGGGTAGTGCTAGCAGTGCGGTGGGTTATAACAATAAAGCATCGGGTGGTTTTAGCAGTTCGATGGGTCATATAAATGAAGCACTGGGATCGGGTAGCAGTGCGGTGGGTACGTTAAACTTTGCTAAAGGTCAATATTCTACTGCAATGGGTATGGAGAACTATACTCAAAATCAATCCAGTGCTGCGGTTGGTACACGGAAAATACCAAATCAGGCACTTACTCCTTTTGTAACAGGTGGTGTGATTACTTCGGTAAATGGCATCAATGTCACTGGTACAGGAAGTAGCCTCAATGATATTACTCATATCAATGGTACAGCCGTAAATGCAACGGAGCTAAATGCCTTTTTAGAACATTTGATTTGGGGTGGCAATCTTGCTTTAGCCGATGAAAGTAGCGTATTTGGTGTGGGTGGTATTACAACGGGTAACCGCTCAACCGCCATTGGTTTTGACTCTTTGGCTGATGAAGCCAATACTGTTTCAGTCGGTCGTGCAGGCGCAGAAAAACGGATTACCAATGTTGCAACCCCAACCAAAGCGACGGATGCAGCC
>NZ_JAKTHX010000022.1:0-115543 GCF_027854635.1 Acinetobacter sp. AOR43_HL | reverse complement strand
GTTAAAGCCTGTAACTCATCAAAGCTAAGACCTTCAACTTTCTCGATCACCTTTAAACCATCTTTAGTCACGTCAATCACACATAGGTCGGTGTAAATACGGTCAACACATTTTTTACCCGTCACCGGATAGCTCAGCTCAGCCACAATCTTCGGTTCACCTTGCTTGGTCACATGATCTGTGGTGATAAATACTTTCTTGGCACCCACAGCTAAATCCATCGCACCACCTACAGCAGGAATCGCATCGGGTGCACCCGTGTGCCAGTTCGCCAAGTCGCCATTCGCAGCAACCTGAAATGCACCAAGTACCGCAATATCAAGGTGACCACCACGCATCATCGCAAACGAGTCGCCATGGTGGAAAAAGCTACCACCTTCAAGCATGGTCACAAACTCTTTACCCGCATTAATCAGTTCTGGGTCTTCTTCACCTGCCGCCGGTGGCGGGCCAAAAGCCAACAGGCCATTTTCAGAATGAAGAAAAATATCTTTATCGTTAGGTAAGTAGCTGGCAATCTTGGTTGGTAAACCAATGCCTAGGTTCACATAGGCGCCATCTGGAATATCTTGCGCCACACGTTTTGCAATCTGGTCACGGCTGAGTTTCTGGTAGCTCATGTTATTTCTCCTTATTGCTTACTGTGCTGGCGCTACTTGTACAACGTGCTGTACAAAAATACCTGGGGTGATGATTTGTTCCGGGTCTAATCCACCGAGTTCAACCACTTCAGAAACCTGAGCAATGGTGACATCAGCAGCCATGGCCATGATTGGGCCAAAGTTACGTGCAGATTTACGGTAAACCAGATTGCCCCAGCGGTCGCCCTTGTAAGCTTTAATCAGGGCAAAGTCAGCTTTAATCGGATACTCAAGCACATAGTCTTTACCATCAATTTCGCGGGTTTCTTTGCCTTCGGCTAAAAGTGTTCCAAAGCCTGTTGGGGTAAACACAGCGCCTAGGCCCATACCGGCTGCCTGAATACGGCACGCCAGATTACCTTGTGGTACGACTTCAAGCTCGACCTTTCCCGCACGGTAAAGTTCATCAAAAACATAAGAGTCAGACTGACGTGGGAAAGAACAGATGACTTTTTTAACTGAACCAGCCTTAAGCAGCTTAGCCAGACCGTAATCGCCATTACCGGCATTGTTGCTCACAATGGTCAGGTCCTTAACGCCAAGTTCAATAAGACCGTCAATGAGTTCAGCGGGTTGTCCTGCGGTACCGAAACCACCAATCAGAATGGTTGCACCATCTTTAATCTGCGATAGAACCTCGCTTAGTGAGGACTTACTTTTGTCAATCATGTGAGAAACCCTAGAGCATGAGGTAACGTGATGTATTACTACCGCTAAAAATTTATTTAAATTCTTAATGGTAGTAATAAATGGAATAAACTTTGTGAGTCAAAAGCGAACTTTTAACTCACATATATTTTCAATTAAGCACTAGCGCGACGACGTTCAACTTCAGTTGAAGGAGCAGCAGCGGCATCTTTAACAAGTTCGATGTTAAATGTGATGTGTTTGAAAGCGTGATCTAAACCACGGCGTTGAATTTCAGCTGGGTCAGTTACATCAACTGCTGTTGCAACTAAGCCGTCACGCGTTGCGAAAGCAAAGTCGTCCCATAAGTACTCATCACCCTCAATGTTGAATTGAGTAGTTAGCTTGCGGTAACCCGGTGCAGAAACGAAGTAATGAACGTGAGATGGACGGTTACCATGACGGCCTAATTTGTTAAGAAGGGCCTGAGTCGTACCTTCTGGCGGGCAACCATAACCTACAGGCATAGTGGTTAATGCAACATACTTACCATTGGCATCAGTCAAGATAGTACGGCGTAAGTTAAAGTCAGATTGAGACTTATCAAAGAATGAATAGTTACCTAAACTGTTGGCATGCCATACTTCAACTTTGGCATTTTCAATGATATTGCCATCAGTATCAGTTACAGTACCTTCAATAATTAAGGTATCGATTTTGCCAGATTCTGTACCATCATCCATACGCGCAAAACCAACAGATTCAGGCGCGCCAGCTACATAAAGTGGGCCTTCGATGGTACGAGGTGTGCCACCCGTAACGCCAGCTTTTGCATCAGCTTCATCTGCACGTAAATCAAGATAGTGCTCTAAACCTAAGCCAGCTGCCAAAAGACCAAGTTCGTTTGCTTGACCAGCATCTGTGAAATATTCCAAACCTTTCCATACTTCTGAAGGTTGAATATCTAAATCTTCAATGGCTTGAAATAAATCCCCAAGAAGGCGCACTACAATTTGTTGAACACGTGCATCAACTTCGCCTTTTGCAGTGTCGACATTCATTTGTTTTACAAGCGCATCAATTTGTTGACGATTCATACTAAAACTCCTTAAGTATGCAATACGGTTTTGGGTGGCAGCGCTGCGGGCATTTTGTTTTGCTAGCGAATAAGAGCCGCCACGTTCCTTGTTACCTTCTGAATAATCTGCTTGGTTTTTAAATGGACTTCAGAGATCACATTTAAAAAATTCTTTTGGTTTACGAATCATCATCACGAACAGAAGAAGGGTGACGATTCATTGCCATAACTTCAATGTTCATGTAAGGATAGAGAGGTAAACCCTGTAAAATATTGTGCAATTCTTCATTGCTCTCGACATCAAAAATACTGATGTTTGAGTACTGGCCTGTAATGCGCCAGATGTGACGCCATTTACCTTGACGCTGTAAGTCTTGCGAATAGGCTTTTTCAACAGCCTTAATTTCATTTGCTTTGTCGGCTGGCATATCAAGTGGAATATGCACATCCATACGTACATGAAATAACATGGGAAACTCCTTATCCTGTTGCCTTAACGACGTAACTTCTCGACTTTATCTTCATCAATTTCAATGCCTAAGCCGGGAGCCGTTGGCAAGTGCAATTCAAAGTTTTCGTAACGTAGCGGTTCTTTCAAAATTTCTTCGGTAAGTAATAACGGACCAAATAATTCAGTACCAAACGCTAATGTTTCAAAGGTTGCAAACGCATGAGCAGAAGCCATGCTACCTACAGGGCCTTCAAGCATAGTGCCGCCATAAAGATCAATTCCAGCCAAACCTGCAACCTTGGCAACTTCACACGCTTCGATCAGACCACCAGATTGTTCAATTTTCACGGCAAATACATCTGCACCATGACTTTTTGCAATACGGTATGCGCTGTCAGGGCCAGTTAAAGCTTCATCTGCCATGATTGCGACATCAAAACGACGCGTTAAACGAGCAAGTGCTTCAGTATTTTGAATAGCACAAGGCTGTTCAATTAAATCAATTCCGCCATCTTGTAGCTGTTGAATACCTTGAATACATTCCAGCTCTGACCATGCACGATTTACATCGACACGTACACTAATATCTGCACCGAGTGCTTTTTTAATTGCAATCACATGATCAACATCGTGTTGCAAAGGGCGTGAACCAATTTTGAGTTTGAACGTGTTATGACGTTTTAACTCAATCATTTTTCGAGCTTCAGCAATATCTTTTTCTGTGTCACCAGACGCGAGCGTCCAAAGTACAGGTAAACTATTACGCAGACGGCCACCTAAAACTTCACTTAATGGCACGCCTAAACGTTTTGCCTGAATATCAAGTAGAGCAGTCTGAATGGCACATTTCGCGAAACGGTTACCATTAATATTCTTACGAATCAGTTTTAGTGTTTGAGCAACATTTAAATCTTTAACTGATACGAGTAATGGTGCAAAGTAAGTATCAATATTGGCTTTGACACTTTCAGGACTTTCTTCACCATAGTTCAGTCCACCAATGGTGGTCGCTTCACCCCAACCTACAATACCATCCGTGGTCGTAATTTTAACGAGCACCAAAGTCTGAGTACGCATGGTAGTCACAGACAACTGGTGAGGACGGATAGTTGGAATATCCACAAGTATGGTTTCTATGGTTCTATACATGAAGTTTCAACTATTTCAAACTTGTTTACATACCATAGAAGAATGTAATAGCCTAAAATAGATATAGAACGGTATTTTAAGATACTAAAAAGGTATATTAATGGAATTAAGACATCTACGTTATTTTGTTACCGTTGTTGAAGAACAAAGTCTGACTAAAGCCGCTGAGAAGCTTTTTATTGCTCAGCCACCACTCACGCGTCAAATCAAGAAATTAGAGGAAGAGTTAGGAATTGATCTGTTTGTGAAAGGCTCACGTCCATTAAAAGTGACAGAAGCTGGGCTGTTTTTTTACCAACATGCAGTACAAATTCTAACGCATACGGCTCAAGCAGCTTCTATGGCTAAAAAAATGAAGCTGGTCGAGAATGTTGTTAAAGTTGGCTATGTGAGTTCGCTTCTTTACGGGCGATTACCGCAGGTCATTTATCTATTTAGACAAAAAAATCCTGACATTCATGTCGAGCTTATTGAATGTGGTACACGAGATCAGGTCGAGGCTTTAAAGTTAGGCAAAATCGATTTAGGTTTTGGTCGATTGCCGATTAGCGATCCTGCCATTAAGCGACTTCTACTTAGAAAAGAAAAATTAAAACTCGCGATTCATAAAAAACATCCTTTAAGTGAGTTCCAAGAATCAGGAATTTATTTATCTCAAATTATCAATGAGACAATTTTTTCTTATCCCACAACACCTAAACCGAATTTTTCGACCACTATTCAAGCTTTATTTACCAAATTAGGTCTTGTTCCCGCCAAACTGACTGAAGTCCGCGAAATTCATATGGCTCTTGGCTTAGTGGCATCTGGAGAGGGTATTTGTATTATTCCGGAAAGTGCCTGTGATATTGGAATGAAGAATCTTACTTATTTAAATATCTTGGACTTAGAAGCCTATAGTCCCATTTCTCTATCGATGCGCAATATGGACCAAAGTTCATATATTCCTAAAATCTTAGATTGTATTGAAGAGATCTATAGCGAAGAAGAAGTATCCAGAAATTTGAATTTATAACTTTTTAATACGTTTTAAATTGAATTATCATGTTATTTTAAAACTTTAAACCTATAGGTAATATTTAAAAGGATTATTAGATGAGAAAAATTTTAGGGATAGCTTCTCTTATTATGTCTAGTGGTTTTGTACATGCTGAGCAAGTAAATGAACAAGAACAAATTTCTCCATACAGTGCTAATGTAACCTTCGCAAGTCAATATATCTCACGTGGTTTTCAACAAACTTGGGGCAAGCCAGCTTTACAAATTGGTCTAGATTATGCAAATCCGAATGGATTATTTGTAGGGACTTGGGCTTCAAATGTAAGTTCTAACTATCTTCGTGATGCTTCAGTTGAGTGGGATTTTTATACAGGTTATATAAAAACTTTTGATAAGTTTTCGGCTGGAATGACGGTTTTTTATTACTACTATCCGGGAGCTAAAAGTACGCCTGAAACGGGAAGTACCAGTTATAACTATGGCGAAATTGTGCCTCAAATTGGTTATGGGCCTTTGACTCTTAAATATTTTATTACCTACACTCCAGATTATGCAGGCTATAACTCAGATACGATGGGTGGCCCAGCAGGTAAACGTTCACGAGGAACAACTTATCTAGATCTAACATTTACTCAGCCTATCAATGAGTCTTGGACTTTTGGTGCTCACTATGGCTATGAAAGAATTAAAAATTTCTCGGAAGCTAACTTTCAAGATATGAAAGTCGAATTGATTAAAGATTTAGGGGATGGCTGGACTACTGGTTTAGCGTATGCCAAAGCTTGGGACAAAGATGGTTTCTATAAAAAGTATAGTAATGGTGAACCTGATGCGCCAATTTCAAATCCGATTGATTCGACATTTACTGTCTCAGTTAAAAAGGTATTCTAATTTATAAATAAAAAAGCCTGATGACTCTATTTTGAGTGATCAGGCTTTAAATACTGAATATATAAAAATTATTTTTTAATTAAATCGTAAGCCATTTTGGTGTCGTCTAGCTGAACAAGTGAAGCATGGCGAGCCGAGAGCGGATCTTTATTTTCAATTGCTGTCAAAATTGCTTTGTGTCTAGGTAGTGAATGGCCTTGTAAATTTGGGCGTAGACTGGTGACTTGAATTGATTGCTGTAATGGTAAGACCAGCATTTTTGACATATAAGCCAATAAGTCATTATGGGTTGCTTTAGCAATTGCCAAATGAAATTGAATATCTGGCTCTATAAATTCTTCAACTGTTGTCGCTTTTTCCATCCCATCATAGGCATGTTTAATACGTTCAATATCTTCTTCGTTGGCCGTACTTGCGGCAATATAAGCAAGCTCAGGTTCCAACACGCGTCGTACGGTAGAAAGTGTTTTAAAAAATTCGTGTTCAGGTGTGGTTTGAATTAGCCAAAACAATACATCCGGGTCAAGTAAATGCCATTCTTCTTTAGGCCTCACCACAGTTCCGATTTTTGGTCTTGAGTAAGTTAAGCCTTTCGCGTTTAAAACACGGATTGCTTCTCGAAAGACAGGGCGGCTGACTTTATATTCCTCACATAAATCAACTTCACTTGGGAGTTTCTCATTTTCTGAAATTTCTCCAGAAACAATTTTTAATCCCAATTGTTGAACAATTAATGCATGTTGGCTTTTGCTTGGAATAGGATTTTTATAGTCAGCTTTACTCATATTTCACTATTACGACATGTTGAATATCCTATGGTATAGATGACCTTGTGTTTTAACAAGATCATCTTTTTCAAGAATAAATATTAATGGGAATGACGTGGAACTTCTGAGCCACGGCAACCGACCAAGAAATCAAAATCACAGCCCTCATCGGCTTGTAAAACATGTTCTACATAGAGCTTACGGTAACCGCCAATAAAACTTGGTGGAGCTGGTGGTGCTAAATTTTCAAGACGTTGCTTAAGTTCTTCATCACTCACTTCTAGGTGAAGTTTTCCAGCATAGGCATCAAGTTCGATAAAGTCACCATTTTGAACTACGGCCAAAGGCCCACCTGCCATAGCTTCAGGGGCAACATGTAAAACGACCGTGCCATACGCTGTTCCACTCATTCGTGCGTCGGAAATACGAACCATGTCGGTAATGCCTTTGGCTAAAACCTTTGGCGGTAGTCCCATATTTCCAACCTCTGCCATGCCGGGATAGCCTTTAGGGCCGGCATTTTTCATCACAAGAATACAAGTTTCATCAACATCAAGGTCTGGATCATTAATGCGGGTTTTATAATCATCAAAGTTTTCAAATACGACTGCACGACCACGGTGTTTCATCAGTTCAGGTGTGGCAGCAGATGGTTTAAGCACCGCACCTTTAGGGGCTAAATTACCGCGTAATATACACATGCCACCATCTTGGCGAATTGGGTTATCTATTTTCCGAATTACTTCATCGTTATAAATAGGTGATTGCTGGCAATTTTCCCAAATGGCTTGACCATTTACGGTTAAAGCGTGTGGATGTGGTAAGAGATTGGCTTCACCCATGCGACGAATCACGGCTGGCAAGCCGCCGCTATAATAAAATTCTTCCATTAAAAAACGGCCTGAAGGCTGTAAGTCAACAATGGTTGGCATGCCACGGCCAACACGGTTCCAGTCATCGAGTTGTAAATCAACCCCAATGCGTCCAGCAATTGCTTTTAAGTGAATTACGGCATTGGTTGAACCACCAATAGCTGCATTGACTTTAATCGCATTTTCAAAGGCTTCTTTGGTTAAGATTTTGGAAAGACGTAAATCTTCATGAACCATGTCAACAATGCGCATACCTGAAAGATGAGCCAACACATAACGGCGAGAATCTACCGCTGGAATGGCCGCATTGTGGGGTAAAGAAGTGCCTAGGGCTTCAGCCATACACGCCATTGTAGAAGCTGTACCCATGGTGTTACATGTACCAGCCGAGCGTGACATACCAGATTCAGCAGATAAAAATTCATTTAAATCAATTTTGCCTGCTTTGAGTTCTTCATGCATTTGCCAAACGATGGTACCTGCACCAATGTCTTTACCTTTGTGCTTACCATTTAGCATGGGACCGCCAGTCACTACAATAGCTGGAATATCACAGCTTGCAGCTCCCATTAATAATGCAGGGGTGGTTTTGTCACAACCTGTCAGTAACACCACACCGTCAATAGGGTTACCACGAATCGCTTCTTCGACATCCATACTGGCTAAGTTGCGTGTAAACATGGCGGTAGGACGTAAATTCGACTCACCATTTGAAAACACAGGAAACTCAACAGGGTAGCCGCCCGCTTCTAAAATCCCTTTTTTTACATGTTCGGCAATTTTTCGAAAATGCGCATTACATGGGGTGAGTTCAGACCACGTATTACAAATTCCAATAATCGGTTTACCTTGAAACTCATGATCTGGAATTCCTTGGTTCTTCATCCAGCTGCGATACATAAAGCCATTTTTATCCGTTGTACCAAACCAGGCAGCCGAACGAAGAACTTGTTTGTTATTCATACAAATTTCCTTATATAGTATTACTATTAGAATTAATTAAATTAAAAAATACACCATAAATTTTATTTTTGAAAGGTTTGAAATTTAAATAGTATTACTATATTTTAAATTGAAAGGATAATTTACGAGCAAGATGCTCTATAAGTAAATAATAGGAAATGGAGTCGAACATGGATTTCGAAAAGGATGTAATACGGACGGTCACGTTTAAGCTGATACCTGCATTAGTCATACTATATCTGGTGGCATACATTGATCGGGCCGCTGTCGGATTTGCCCATTTGCATATGGGGGCCGATGTAGGAATTGGTGATGCTGCCTATGGCCTAGGAGCTGGCTTATTTTTTATTGGATATTTTCTTTTTGAAGTTCCAAGTAATTTGCTTTTAGACAAATTTGGTGCTCGTAAATGGTTTACCCGCATTTTATTAACATGGGGCCTCATCACCATGGCCATGGCGCTCATTCAAGGCCCTAAAAGTTTTTATCTATTACGGTTTTTACTTGGTGTAGCAGAAGCAGGCTTTTTCCCGGGTGTTTTATATTTAATTACACAGTGGTATCCGGTGCGGCATCGCGGAAAAATCATGGGAATGTTTGTGCTTTCACAACCGATTGCCATGATGATTGCAGGGCCTTTAGCTGGTCTATTACTTGGAATGGATGGCATTGCAAATTTGCACGGCTGGCAATGGTTGTTTGTTGCAGTTGGCTTGCCCGCGGTTTTATTGGCTTTACCGACATTCCTGTGGTTGCCAGATAATATTGATAAAGTGAAATGGTTGAGTATTGAACAAAAACAATGGCTTACAAATGAACTTGTTAAAGATGAAGCCGAATATGACCAAACCCGACATGCCAATCCACTGCATGCCTTAAAAGACAAACGCGTACTTTTATTAGCATTGTATTACTTACCAGTGACTTTAAGTATTTACGGTTTAAATCTGTGGTTGCCTTCTATTATCAAGCAATTTGGAGGCGGTACTGATCTTCAAATTGGCTTCCTATCTAGCATTCCCTACGTTTTTGGAATTATTGGTTTGTTAATTATTCCACGTAGTACCGATCGTCTAAATGACCGCTACGGACATTTAAGTTTTCTCTACGCACTAGGCGCTTGTGCAATGTTTTTAAGTGGTTGGCTAAATTCTCCAGTCATGCAATTGGCTGCTTTGGCTGTGGTTGCGTTCTGTCTATTTTCATCTACTGCCGTGTTTTGGACATTACCGGGCCGATTCTTAACAGGCGCAAGTGCAGCGGCTGGTATTGCCTTAATCAATTCTGTCGGAAATTTAGGTGGCTATGTCGGGCCATTTGGTATCGGACTTTTAAAAGAATACACGGGAAATATGGCTGCTGGTTTGTATTTCTTATCTATCGTCATGCTTTTTGGTCTGATTTTGACTTACATCGTCTATGCCAAGCTCGAACGTCAAAAAACACAAACAGTGAATATTCAAAAGCCTTTGTAAGGAATAAAACATGCAAATTATTCAATTTGAAAATCGTGCAAATCAACGTGCTGTCGCTAAAGTAGAAGGCAACATGGCATATCCGGTTAAAGATATTCAATCGGTTCGTGATTTAGCACTTTTAGCAATCCGCAATCAAGTTTCACTGGAACAGCAAGTTGAGGCGTTAGGCTTTGAAGTGGAAACCTATGATTATTCATCTTTATTAGCAGATTTAAAGGTATTGCCGCCTTTAGATCATCCAGACCCAACGCACTGTCTGGTGTCCGGTACAGGCTTAACCCATTTAGGTTCTGCATCTGCACGCGACAAAATGCATCAACAAAATTTAAGCGATGACAGCTCGGTGACCGACACCATGCGGATATTTCAATGGGGGCTACAAAAGGGCCGTCCAGCACAAGGTCAGATCGGAGCACAACCAGAGTGGTTTTATAAAGGCGACGGTTCAATTGTGGTAAGGCCGGGAGCAGAGCTGCCTTTACCTCCATTTGCCGAAGACGGCGGCGAAGAACCTGAAATTGCAGGCCTCTATGTTATTGGCGAAGACTTAAAGCCTTACCGAATCGGGTTTGCGCTGGGCAATGAATATTCTGACCATGTGATGGAGCGTCGTAATTATTTATATCTGGCGCATTCAAAATTACGTTTTTGTAGTTTTGGTCCAGCTTTACGGACAGGCGAATTACCAAAACATTTAGTCGGAACTAGCCGTTTACGCCGTAATGGACAAATCATTTGGGAAAAAGAGTTTTTGTCGGGTGAAGACAATATGTGCCATAGCTTGGCAAATCTGGAATATCACCACTTTAAGTATCAACAATTCTTAAAAGCAGGCGATGTACATATCCATTATTTCGGTACAGCGACTCTATCTTTCGCTGATGGTATTCAAGCGCAAGTCAACGATGAGTTTGAAATAGAGATGAAAGAGTTCGGACTTCCACTCAAAAATAAGCTTGCCCATACACAACCAGAGCTACCGATCGGTTCAGTTATTACTCTCTAAGGAATATAAAAATGGTCATTGGACACAACTTTATTGGCGGTTCACGCAGCGCACAAAGTTCCACTTTACTAAAAAGTGTCAATGCAACGACTGGCGAAACTTTGCCTTATGAGTTTCACCATGCAACCGAACAAGAGGTGAATCAAGCCTGTGAAGCTGCAAGTCAAGCGTTTAAAACTTACCGCCATACGTCTCCTGAACAGCGTGCTACTTTTTTAGAAAATATTGCCGATGAGCTCGATGCTTTGGGTACAGATTTCCTTGAAATCGTCTCACAGGAAACTGCTTTGCCACTTGCACGTTTGCAAGGCGAACGTGGTCGTACCAGTGGGCAAATGCGTTTGTTTGCCAAAGTGCTGCGCCGTGGTGACTTTTTAGGTGCCCGTATTGATACCGCTTTACCTGAGCGTCAGCCTTTACCTCGCCCAGACCTGCGTCAGATTAAAATCGGTGTCGGCCCTGTGGCAGTCTTTGGGGCAAGTAACTTTCCGCTCGCCTTTTCAACCGCAGGTGGTGACACTGCTTCGGCACTAGCGGCAGGCTGTTCTGTAGTGGTAAAAGCGCATAGTGGGCATATGGCCACAGCGGATTTTGTGGCTCAGGCAATCGAACGTGCCGTAGAAAAATCAAATATGCCTAAAGGTGTATTTAACATGATCTACGGTAATGGCGTGGGTGAACCTTTAGTGAAGCATCCTTTAATACAGGCTGTAGGTTTTACGGGGTCACTACGTGGTGGACGAGCTTTATGTGATATGGCCGCAGCCCGTCCACAACCGATTCCGGTCTTTGCTGAAATGAGCAGCATTAACCCAATGTTGATGTTACCAGAAGCCTTAAAAACCCGTGGTGAAAAGATTGCACAGGACTTAGCCGACTCAGTTGTTTTAGGCTGTGGTCAGTTCTGTACCAATCCGGGTTTAATTTTAGGTTTTAAATCAGCCGAGTTTACTCAGCTCATTAGCAACCTAACCGAAATTATAGGTGGCAAACCTGCACAGACTATGCTGAATGCCGGCACCTTAAAAAGTTATACCGCAGGTCTTGAGCATTTAACTGAGCATCAAGGTATTGAACATTTGGCAGGTCAAACCCAGCAAGGCAATCAGGCGCAACCGCAACTGTTTAAAGCTGATGTTGAATTATTGCTAGCAGGTGACCAGCTTTTACAAGAAGAAATCTTTGGGCCAACCACAGTCATCATTGAAGTTGAAGATAAAGCCCAACTCATTCAGGCCTTACAAAGCATGAATGGTCAGCTGACTGCGACTTTAATTGCTGATGAAGCTGACTTAACCGAGTTTGCAGATGTAGTTCCAGTTTTAGAGGAAAAAGCCGGTCGATTACTTATAAATGGCTACCCAACAGGTGTTGAGGTGTGTGATGCAATGGTGCACGGCGGGCCATACCCAGCCACTTCAGATGCACGAGGCACCTCAGTTGGAACCTTGGCCATTGACCGTTACTTAAGACCTGTGTGTTACCAAAACTATCCGCAGAGTTTATTGCCAGAAGCTTTAAAAGATAGCAATCCATTGCAGATTTTAAGATTGGTGAATGGTGAGATGACCAGAGAGGCTATCTAAGCAATTTAAAAAAGAGACCACTCGCTGGTCTCTTTTTACTATTTCGAATAATAAATCTAAAGCAAAATGTATTGATTAATAGCCCTTCAATATCTAGTTTTTTTTGATAATCATTTTGTCCGATATGCGGACATTAAAATCATTAATCGGTTTTTACTGAAATTTATCTATATCAAAAGCGCTCTAAAAAAAATAATTTATGGATCAGGATATGGAGAAAATGTGATGGAAAACTTCACTTGATATTACCTATTTATTGAGTGCTTTAATTGAGTTCTATCAAAGAAATTCGACATAAGATGAGTATTCTGAAAAATGTTTGAAACGTGTTTGGAAAGTAGAGCGCTTTTCATGGCGGATGACAAATTTACTGCATCGTTTTGAAACGGAATTCGATCATAAAATTAAGCAGGCTGAACTGAACTATATTTTAGATTCTAATGCTGGGTTTACGACATTGGCCGAAAATTATGTAGGTTTACCTTATCAGGATAAAGTTATACCTAAATATGAAGAAATCATTGTAATACAATAGCATAGTCGATCTTATTTCTTCCTGAAAAATAAGATTAGACGATATTAAACAATGAAGCAGATGGATTGCTTCTTTAAAAAGGGATATACCATGAGTTTAGCGCAGAGTTTTAACCAACAATTTATCAATGGACAATGGATTAACGGTTCATCGAATAAAATTGTAACGAATATAAATCCTTATACTCGTCAGCATATTGATGATATTCAAGGAGCCAGCCAACAAGATGTTGATGCAGCATATCAAGCTGCGCAATCAGCGTTTAAATCATGGCAAAAAACCACTGTGAGTGAACGTCAATCTCTGATTGAACGTATTATTGCGGTGATTACACAACATCGTGAATCTCTTGTAGATTGGTTAATAAATGAAGCTGGAAGTTCAAGACTTAAAGCGAATATTGAAGTAGATGCGGCACTTAAAATTTCTCAAGCATCTTTAAAATATGCGAATGCTGTAAATGAGGTAATTGATTTAAAACCTGCCTATGAGGGACAAGTTAGTCAAGTATTCCATAAAGCTTTAGGTGTAATTACAGTCATAAGTCCTTGGAATTTCCCTTTCCATTTGAGCATGCGCTCGGTGATTCCTGCAATTGCTTTGGGTAATACTATTGTTCTTAAACCAGCAAGTGATACGCCTGTGACAGGTGGGTTGATTATTGCCAAAATTTTTGAATTGGCAAATGCCCCTGCGGGTGTGTTGAATGTAATTGTCGGGGCAGGCAGTGAAATTGGCGACTATGTGGTTGAGCATGATACAAGCAAGTTTATTTCATTTACTGGTTCAACACAGATCGGCAAGCGAGTAGCTGAAAAAGCTATGTCTGCCAGACGGATTAAACGTGTTGGCTTAGAACTTGGAGGCAATGCGCCATTAGTAATTTTGGACGATGCTGATTTAGACCTTGCAGTGAATTTAACGGTAATGGGACGCTTTTTGCATCAAGGGCAAATTTGTATGAGTACCAACCGCGTCATCATTGATGAAAAGATTTATGATCAATACCTAGAAAAATTACGTCCTGCTTTGGCAAACATTAAAGTTGGTGATCCAGCCAATGAAGAGACTCTAGTTGGGCCAATTATTAATAATCAGCAAACTGACAATATCCGCCGTATTATTCAGCAAGCACAAAATGAAGGTGCTTCGTTATTCTTTGACGGTGGAATTGAGGGCAATTTGGTTGGACCTCATGTGTTCATCAATGTTGAGCCAGATTTTGCTGTGGCGAAAGAAGAAAGTTTTGGTCCAGTTCTACCAATTTTAAAAGCACGTGATGAAGCTCATGCACTTGAACTTGCCAATGACACTGAATTTGGTTTATCGAGTGCGGTGTGTACTTCAAATCATGAACGTGGAGTGAAATTTGCGTTGGGGATTGAGGCAGGTATGTCTCATATTAATGAGATTTCGGTTGCCGATCATCCTAATGCCCCATTCGGCGGCGAAAAGAACTCAGGTTTAGGCCGTTTCAATGATCAATGGATCGTTGAGGAATATACGACCACCCATTGGGTTACGGCGCAAAAATAAAACTTGGTATCTGATTAAGCTTAGATACATTTTGTTTTAGATGTTATTTCACTTGGAATCTATAGCATTCTATTTTTAGGGGGCTGTTGGTCCAGACGAAAGGAACTGTGAATAAGACGCTTGTTTTTATAAAAATATAATCTGATACAGGATGTTGAGATATGACAAATTTTACAGAGATTACTGCAGCTGTGACCCAAAGCAAAGGTGCAGATTTTGAACTCAGGCAACTTCAGATTCGTGAACCCCAAGATGATGAGGTTTTGGTAAAAATCGTAGCAACAGGTATGTGTCATACCGATTTAATTGTTAGAGATCAATATTATCCTGTTCCTTTACCAGCGGTATTAGGACATGAAGGGTCGGGAATTGTAGAAGCGATTGGTCCAAATGTGAAAGATTTAGCAATCGGTGATCATGTAGTTCTTAGTTATGGATATTGTGGGATTTGTGAGCAATGTGGCAGTGGGAATCCTGCATATTGTCAGGACTTTTTTGGTCGTAACTTTGGTGGCACTGATCCCGAAGGGAATTCTGCAATTTGTACACACGATCATCATAAAGTACATGACCATTTTTTTGGACAATCTTCATTTGCAACCTATGCGATCAGCCGTGAAAATAATGCAGTAAAAGTCACTCAAGATGTGCCTTTAGAATTATTGGGTCCATTGGGCTGTGGAATACAGACAGGCGCAGGTGCAGTCATAAATGCATTAGGTGTTAGACCTGCCAGCAGCTTTGTGACATGGGGCGCAGGTGCCGTTGGATTAAGTGCATTGCTTGCTGCAAAAGTATGTGGAGCAACTACGATCATTGCTGTCGATATTGTGGAGTCCCGTTTAACTCTTGCAAAAGAACTAGGGGCAACACATGTTATTAATAGTAAAGTCCAAGACCCCATTGAAGCAATTAAGGAAATTACGCAAGGTGGTGTTCAATTTGCACTAGAGTCTACAGGCCGTCCTGAAATTGTAAAACAGGGCATTGATGCACTTGGTATTCTCGGCAAAATTGCAATTGTTGGTGCACCACCATTAGGGGTAACTGCCGCTTTTGATGTAAATGATTTACTGATTGGAGGTAAATCAATCATAGGTGTGGTAGAAGGAAATAGTGTTGCTAAACGCTTTATTCCAGAACTGGTTGCATTATATCAACAGGGTAAATTTCCATTTGATAAACTGATCAGGTTCTATGATTTTAAAGATATTAATCAAGCAGCAATCGATAGCCAAGAAGGTATAACACTCAAACCAATTTTAAAGATTGGTTAAATTTAAAAGGTCATGGCATTTATTTGATATGACCTTTTAAAATTCTTATAAACCATAATTAATTTAAATTTCTTACAATTGAATACTTCAAACTAATACGTATATCTAGCTTAACTAAATTAAATCAACCAAGTAACTGATTGTTAAACTTTAACTGGCAAATTAAGCACCACCTGAGCATCCTCAATAATATCTAAGCGGAGAATAGTTGAAGCACTAAGCTCATTTAGCAATGTACTTAACGGTCCCTCATTTTTCTCAAGTTGAACATTCTTTGGAAAAAGTTTTTGTGCAAAAGAAAGAATGTTGGACTCAACTTCAGTTTGATGCCATTTACCATCAACAACATGTAGCATGGTGGCTCTGTTGATATGTGTTTCAGAATCAACATATTTTAAAGTCGGTACAGCGGTCTTTAAGCTTAAATCCAATTTGCCATTAACATCAAAAATATCGGCTTGCACTTCTTTTGAGTTAATGTTGACGTCAATTTTAGTTAACCATTTTGGTAGCTGGTAACCATATACACCACGCACTCTGGCGATTTCAGTATCAACAGGCAAAGCTAAAACATGAGCATAAAAATGACGTTGACGCATCGATTTCATTAACTCTGCAATATGTGAACCACGAGCATTAGGCTTACGGACAACAATCGCAATCGACACTTCGTTATAAGGGTCATTGTCACAAACAGAATAGGTAAAAAACGTAACAGCAACCAACCCGTAACCCGGAAATGGTTGTAATGGCGTTAAGTCAGCAGGAAGTTTTGCTTTAATTTGCTTAATAGGTGCAAGCATGAGCAGTTGTACATTTGCACTACGATAATAAAAATTGGGTGCCCAAACAGGACCTACTCGGGATTCCACAATTTTTTTAGGAATATGACGGAAAAAATCGATGTTGCCAACAGCAGGATCTTGCGCGACTTCATCTAAATCGGGGTTCATTCTGAAACGGTCATAATAACCACCTTTGGGTACTTTGACTTTTTGTTGCCCAAATTCAACTTCAGTAAACTGTTGTTTTGTATTCATGAAAGTTCACCTTTATATTAATTGACCGAGTAGCTAATGCTGTATATTTCAAGACGTGTTAATTTAGAATCAATACAGAAACTATAAGATTAAAGCTAACTTTAAGGTCAAGTCTTTAATTTTGAGGTGTAAAGTCTTTGACATTTAAGGGAAATAAAATAAAAACAATTAAAGATTAAAAAGATACAATGTCGCCTAGCGTCTTCATATAAATTTTATTTTTAAAAGACGATTAAGATAGTTGACCTTAAAGTTAACTTTAAACTTAGTATAAATATTCAATCCTTTATAACGAATCAACAAGCAGTTTTTCACCAGGAGAACAAAGATGGGATATGTAACCACAAAAGACGGCGTAGAAATTTTCTATAAAGATTGGGGACCACGGGATGCCCAAGTTTTATTTTTTCATCATGGATGGCCTTTAAGTTCAGATGATTGGGACACACAGTTGCTTTTTTTCCTTAAAGAAGGTTTTCGTGTAGTTGCCCATGATAGACGGGGACATGGACGTTCGAGTCAGGTGTGGGATGGTCACGATATGGACCACTACGCAGATGACGTTGCAGAAGTGGTTAAACATCTGAATATTAAAAATGCAATTCACATTGGCCACTCAACGGGCGGTGGTGAAGTAGCTCACTATATTGCACGTCATGGCCAAGACAATGTTAAGAAAGCTGTTCTTGTCAGTGCAGTTCCGCCACTGATGGTTAAAACTGAAAATAATCCTGAAGGTTTACCAAAAGAAGTTTTTGATGATCTGCAAAATCAGGTTCTCACAAACCGTGCGCAATTTTTCCGAGATCTTCCATCTGGCCCGTTCTATGGTTTTAACCGACCAGATGCGAAACCATCTGAAGGTATTATTGCTAACTGGTGGCGTCAGGGTATGACGGGCAGTGCAAAAGCACATTACGATGGTATTGTGGCATTCTCACAAACTGACTTTACAGAAGATTTAAAGAAAATCACCATTCCTGTTTTGGTATTACATGGTGATGACGACCAGATCGTGCCTTACAAAACGTCTGGCGTAAAATCTGCTGAGTTACTTCCAAATAGCCAACTCAAGATCTATCCGGGTTTTTCTCACGGTATGTTAACCGTGAACCATGAAGTGATTAATGCTGATTTGTTGGCGTTTATTCGCGAATAATTTGAAGTTCTAATCTTTTAAAAAAGAGGCACATTGAGTGCCTCTTTTTTTATATAAAATAACAAATTCAAATGTCTAAATATAGAAATACTAAAAGGTATTGACATTAAAGTTAGCTTTAATCTTAAAGTAAAGCCATACTGAATGAGGTCATTCCAATGAAAGTGTTCGAAAAATTAGTATTCCCAAATGGCTCATATGTTCCAAACCGTATTGCTAAAGCGGCAATGGAAGAAAACATGGCTGATTTAAACCACGCACCATCAGAAGAATTAATGCGTTTATATCAAGCTTGGGCAAATGGTGGTGTAGGTCTAATTATTACTGGAAATGTGATGGTAGACCGCCGAGCGATGACTGGACCGGGCGGTGTAGTATTAGAAGATGAAAAGCATCTAGATACTTTTAAAAAATGGGCACAAATTGGTCGTTCAAAAGGTGCTCAGGTTTGGCTTCAAATTAACCATCCAGGACGTCAAATGCAAGCAAATCTTGGTCAGCAGACTTGGGCACCATCGGCTATTTCACTTGATCTTGGCAAAATGTCAAATCGCTTTAATACACCAATTGAAATGAATGAATCTATGATTGCCGAGGTGATTCAGCGTTTTGCAAACACGGCGCGTTTAGGTGAAAAAGCAGGGTTTACTGGTGTAGAAATTCATGCAGCACATGGTTACTTATTAAGCCAGTTTCTTTCACCGCTCAGCAATAAACGCCAAGATCAGTGGGGTGGTTCTTTAGAAAATCGCGCTCGTATTTTAATTGAGATTGTGGAAGCAGTTCGTAAAGTCGTTTCGCCTACGTTTACTGTTGCAGTAAAACTGAACTCAGCCGATTTCCAACGCGGTGGATTTAGCGCTGAAGATGCTCAACAAGTAGTTAAAATGCTAAATGAACACGCTGTAGATTTGGTTGAACTTTCAGGCGGTAGCTATGAAGCACCTGCCATGCAAGGTCAAGCACGTGATGGCCGTACTCTTGCTCGTGAAGCTTACTTTTTAGAATTTGCGCAAGAGATTCGTAAAGTTGCCAAAATGCCTGTTATGGTGACAGGTGGCATACGCCGTAAGCAGGTAGCAGAAAAAGTAGTTGAAAGCGGTGTAGATATGGTCGGTATTGCCACAGCTCTAGCAATTGAACCTAATTTGCCAAATGCTTGGAAACAAGGCCAGAATCTTACTCCTGAATTAAAACCAATTACTTGGAAGAACAAAACACTTGCTTCACTTGCCAATATGGCGGTGGTCAAATTCCAGTTACGTAATTTAAGCTCTGGTAAAAAAACAAAACCAAATGTTTCACCAGCTTGGGCTTTAATTTTGCAACAATCAGCGATGTCATGCCGTACCCGCCAATACAAAAAAGGCATGCGTGACTATTCATTTGCTTCTTAATAAGTGAGTTGTGTTATGACAAATCCTAACGATTCAAACTGGATAATTTATGGAGCAAATGGCTACACGGGCGAGTTAATCGCTCGTGAAGCTGTACGCCAAGGTCTAAAACCAACTCTGGCTGGTCGTAACAAAGCTAAGGTTGAAACATTAGCTCAAGAGTTGGGACTCGACTATAAAGCTTTTGGGCTCGATAACATAAATGCGGTAAGTGAACAACTCCAAGGCTTTAAATTGGTGATGCACTGTGCAGGGCCATTTTCAGCAACATCAAAACCCATGATGCAAGCTTGTATAAAGGCTGGTGCTCACTATCTAGATATTACTGGTGAAATCGCCGTATTTGAATTGGCACAGTCACTTAACAGCCAAGCCGAAAAAGCCGATATTGTGCTTTGTCCGGGTGTCGGTTTCGATGTGATCCCGACAGATTGTGTTGCCGCTGCACTGAAAGAAGCATTGCCAGATGCGACTCATTTAGCGCTTGGTTTTGACTCTAGAACAGGGTTTTCACCAGGTACAGCTAAAACAAGTACAGAAGGCATGGCCGAAGGCGGAAAAATTCGTAAAAACGGAAAAATTACCACCGTTCCATTAGCCCATTATGTGCGTACCATTGATTTTGGTGACGGTAAAAAAAGTGCCATGAGTGTTCCGTGGGGAGACGTATCTACAGCGTTCTATACAACAGGTATTCCAAACATTGAAGTATTTGTACCTGCATTTCCCAAAATGATTATGGGCGCGAAAATGATGAACTATTTACGCCCAGTATTAAAAATTAATGCTGTGCAGAAGTTTATTAAATCGCGTATTGAAAAGACAGTTGTTGGGCCAAATGAGGAACTCCGCGCAAAAGTACCCACCTATGTTTGGGGTGAAGCAAGAAATATGCGTGGGGAAATCAAAACCGCCCGTATCCAAACGGAAAACGCTTATAGCCTTACGGTAAATGGTTCACTCACTGTAGTGAATTATTTGCTCAAAAATACCGTTAAGGGTGGTACATACACACCTGCAAAATTGATGGGTTATAAGCTAGTGACCGAACTACCGGGTTCTGGTCCACTGGTCATTAATTAATAAAGCCTTTATTAAAACAGCACATTTATTGATGGTCCCGAATAAGGTTTTCGCTATCAAAAGATTGGCTGATTTTTTTCTATAGTATTTGCATGAAAAAACGAATTACAGCGTTGGTCCGTAATTCGTTTTTTTAGATTTATAGATTGATACTTAAACGCTTTGGTTACTTAGTTGATACCAGTACCCATCTATACAACGCGAGAGCGATTAACTCTAATTGAAATTATGGTGTTTTTGCGTTGTCAAAATAGAGATTCATCAGACGTTCTGCATTTTGCTCACATGTAATTTCATCTGGTTTGTTATTAATAGCTTCAATCATGGTATGTAAGTTTTGCTTACTGACTTTTAGCTTTTGTTCTAAAATTTCTATTTCCTGAATTTTGGTTTCAATCGTTTGAATGAGAGCATCATGGTCCCAAGCGACAACTTTCGATGGCAAAAATGCTTTAATTTCTGCTAAAGAAAACCCGACTTGTTGAGCTTGCTGGATTAAAGAAAGTTGTTTCAAATCATTATCAGTATATTCACGATAGCCATTCGATTTTCTTTTTGCTTTAGGCAAGAGTTTAATTTGCTCGTAATAACGAATAGTAGGGGTACTTAAACCACTTAATTTCGATAACTCGCTAATATTCATAGCCACATACTCTCTTGACATTCAAGCTAACTTTAGACTTATAGTAACACAAAAGCAAGGTTCATAACTTTACCAAGCACACACTTTCAGTAACAACTTTCTATGCTTTGATAGATGAAAGAATAGAATTATAAATATGAAAAATGAGGTGAGAAAATGTCTAAACGCATATTACATGTCGTGACCAATGTTTCACGCTATAAGGATGTAGATCAACAAACAGGACTGTGGTTAGGTGAACTTACCCATGCCTATGATGAGTTTGAAAAACAAGGTTATGTGCAAGATATTGTGAGTCCAAATGGTGGAAAAACTCCAATTGAACCAAAATCGCTTGTGCCTTTAGTGGCAGATAAATCTGTTAAAGACCGAGAAAAAGATCAGGCTTTTATTACGCTGCTGGCAAATACCTTTAAGCCTTCCGATATTAATTGGCAAGACTATGACGTGATCTATTACACAGGTGGCCATGGGGTGATGTGGGATTTTTTAGATAACCCTGAATTGCAAGAAATCACCAAAAACATTTATGAAAAAGGCGGCATTGTTTCGAGTGTTTGTCATGGCTATTGTGGCTTGCTCAATGTCAGACTTTCAAATGGTGAACGACTTATAAAAGGTAAAAAATTAACAGGCTTTGCATGGAGTGAAGAGGTTTTGGCAGGGGTGGCAAAAAAAGTGCCGTACAATGCCGAAGAGTTAGCGAAAGAATATGGCGCTCGTTATGAAAAAGCTTTTATTCCTTTTGCACCATACGTCGTTCAAGACGGCAAATTAATTACCGGTCAAAACCCTTTTTCAGCTAAAAAGACGGCTTTAGCGATAATAGAAGAGCTAGAAAAGTCATAATTTAGTAATTCAAATATAAACCCTAAAAGTAGGACCAGCGATGGGCTTACTTTTAGGGTTTTTTAAATAAATGGATTGATCCTACGAGATTAAATTTAAGGAACAATCACAAAATCAGGGTTTGCTATTGCAAAAACTGCTTCACGGTCTGCAACTGGTGGATAAATCCAGACAGTATTAATTTCCTGTTTAATTTTTTTCGCTTCTTCACGCACAAATTGAACTTGTCGATCCCAACCTTCGGTATAAAGTGCACCCCAAGGACCTAAGTCAACACAAGTTACATATTTTGGTTGGCTGTATGGATGAAGGGGTAAATCAACTAATTCTGCCGCAGCATTGTAACCCGCTACACGGCCTAAGCTCATAGCATGCTGACACGACATCACATTAAAATTCCCTAAATCATCGGTAGGAACTTTTACAGTGTCGCCAGTCACAAAAATATTTTTTGCTTCAGGTGCATGTAAATAGGCATCTCCAATCAAACGACCTAAATTATCTTTTTCACCTGTAATTTGAGAAGTGAGTGAGTTAGCTCGCATGCCCGCAGTCCAGATCACTGTTTCTGCTTCAATTTTTTCGCCATTAGAAAGTGTCACGCCAGTAGCATCTAACGCCGTAACTCGTAGCCCAGCTTTACCCTCAACGCCGAGTTCAGTAAGCGCTTCTCGAATAACAGTCGCAGCTTGGTCACCCATTGCTGCACCAATTTCTGTTGAAGAATCAACTAAAACCACACGAACATCAGTTTCACCTAAAATACTACGCAGACGTTCAGGCATTTCGGTCACAGTTTCTAGGCCAGTAAGACCACCACCAGCAACAACCACTGTATTACGCGCTGCATTTGCAGGTTTGTTGGCTAAGTTTTTAAGATGTTGGTCTAGTTTTTCAGCATCTTCTAGTGTGCTTACGCTAAAGCCATATTCGGTAAGGCCGGGTATAGGTGGCATAAAAGTCGTACTACCGGTTGCCAGAATAAAACGATCATAGCTTAAGGTTTGATTGTTGCCATCAGTGGTTGAAACTTCGATGGTCTGTTGGTCGACATCAATTTTATTTACCCAACCTGCCAGAAATTTAACTCCCACCACACTTAATAACTCTGAAATTTCAGGGTTCATGTTTTCAAGCACAGCTTCATAAAGACGAGGACGAATCCCAACATTTGGGCTAGGGGAAACCATCAGCACCTCAATGTTTTGTTCTTGCGACGCTAAGTGAATTGCTCTTTGGGCAGCGAGTGCAGCCCATAAGCCAGCAAAGCCAGAACCTGCAATAATAATACGCTTACTCATTTGATTATCCTTTTGATAGATTTTCGGACATCACATTCCAACTCATCACAAAATTTTGGGTGAGCGAATCCATTCTCTGATTGTCCGAAAAAATCTGAGAAGGCATTTAAAAAGGATTAAGGGTGTTTTATATTAGGGTACGAACCCCTACTAACTTATTAGTCGGGGGTATCCCGCGATATTTTACTTTTACGCATTTTTGCTGTTCTTCCTTCGATGCGTTCATTGATCCAGCCATTTACATCACTAAAAAACACGTCAGGTGCATAACGGCCAAAACGGTCTGCAATATCGCCAAGTGTATGAGCACCTAAAGCATCTCGCATGGCTTTTTCGGCTTGTAGCATGACTGCATGTACTGCGCACACACCACTGGTTGCCCAATCGGGTGGGGCATTGTTAAAAACTGCACATTTTCCACGAACTTCTTGGCACTCAAAAAGCGGTTTTTCACCCTCAATTGCATTCACGATATCTAAAAAACTGATTTCGTGAGCAGATCGAGCCAGTAAATATCCACCACGAACACCTTCTTGAGCAATAACTAGACCTGCCTTTTCAAGTTTAGGAAAAATCTTGGCCATAAAACTTGGAGAGACTCCTTGTAATTCGGCAAGATCCTTACTACTTAAAGGTTTATCTTCATTGTTCACAAGAAAAAGAAGACAGTGAATCGCATACTCGACGCTACTAGTGATATAAGCCATTTAATTTCATAATTGATCAACTACAAACACAGACTAATGTAGTCTGTGTTTTAAGTCAACAATAAAACTAGGACAAAGTTAGTCTTAGTTTAAGGAAGGCTATTTAAAAGTGTTAATTATGAATGTATCTAATTGAATAATTTAAATTTTATTAAAAAACATATTTTAATAATTTATAAAAAATATTTTATTAAGTTCTCTTAATCGTAAGAATGTCTAATAGGTGTTTAATCAAATAGTTCACCACTTATAAGTAAGATAGATGAAACGGGATAGGTATTTATCATTTATTTATAGAGTTATTTAAATTATATTTGCGTAGATTGTTTTACTTAAAATATTAAATAGCTTTATCTGAATAAAAATATTTTTTATATAGCATGATGAATGAATAAGAGAGTTGTTTTGAAAACTGAATTTATTATTAGATGTATTTATGCACTTTGCCTTATCGGTGCAGGGTTCAACCATTTACAAACAGTTTTGATGCATGGTTTGTTTTGGGACTATAACAATGCGCCTTTATTTACTTGTATTTATTGGACATCTTTAACGTTTATTGATCCACTTGCTGCAATTCTTCTATTTTATAGACCTCGTATCGGCTTAATTCTAACTTTTCTTATTATATTTAGTGATGTCATTCACAACACTTGGATTACATTAAAGGTAGGGCGAGACTTGCTCAACTATATGTATATTTCCCAATTTTTATTTCTGGTTTTTGTTGTGTGCACAATTAAGTTTCCTTGGAAGGCACATAAGAAAAGTTAAAATTTAAATATTGGAGAGAAAAAGCATTCTTTTACTCTCCAAATAATTTCTTCAAACTTACGAACGCCACCAATAATTTTCGACATTTGGTTCATTAAGATTCAAGAGTTCACCCATTTGAGGCGTACTAATCGCTAAATTATTTTGTTGAGCCAAGGCCACGATACGTTCAAACGGGTCATCCCAAGCATGAAGCGCCAAATCAAAAGTACCGTTGTGCACAGGCAACAAATGACTGCCTTTTAAATCGATATGCGCTTGTAAAGTTTGCTCAGGCTGCATATGAACATCGGGCCATTCGGGGTCGTAAGCACCAGTTTCTAACATGGTCAGATCGAAAGGACCGTAACGATGTCCAATCTCTTTAAAACCGTCAAAATAGCCCGTATCTCCACTAAAAAATACACGTAAGTCATTATCAATAATCACCCACGACGCCCAAAGTGTCGCGTTGCTATCGCCCATACCACGGCCTGAAAAATGATGGGCAGGGGTAGCCACCAGTTCGAGTCCATCGAAAGATGTTGTGTCCCACCAGTCGAGCTGCTGAACCTTTTCTGCTGGAATTCCCCATTTAATGAGCGTATCACCCACACCAAGCGGTGTTAAGAAATGCTCAACTTTATCGTTAAGCTGCATAACTGCATGGTAGTCGAGGTGGTCGTAGTGGTTATGTGACAAAATCACGCCTTTAATGGGTGGTAATTCGGGAATGCTAATTGGGGGCTGGTGGAAACGTTTTGGTCCAAGCCATTGAAAAGGTGATGCACGCTCTGAAAAAACTGGGTCGGTTAACCAAAACTCATTTTGAAGTTTTAACAAGATGGTTGAGTGGCCCAAACGAAATAGAGAGCGATCGGGTGCACTTAAAAGCTGTTCTTTTGACAAACTTAAAACAGGAATTGCTTTGTTCGGAACTGTGTCTTTTGGTTTGTTAAATAGAAACTTCCACATGAGCTGAAGCGTTTTGCCAAAAGAAGGCTGGTGTTGGTTTGGACACGTATTTCTAAATTTGCCATTGTGTTGCTGTGATGGCATTAAGGGAGCAGGCAAGTCTGTTGTGTTTGAAATAGTCATTTTGTTTTTCCTTATTGGAACAAACCTATATGTACAAATAAGAACTTGGGCTAAGTGCTTATTTTGATTATTTAAATGAGTATTTACTCACTCATTAATTCATTCAAAAATAAGGACGCCGCGCATCCTTATCTTTTATCTATATTGAAACTGCATGCCAAAATGCTTCAAAACCAGATTTGCGATAACGCTCGGCTTGAGAAGGGTCTTGGGCAATAAAATTGAGTGTAACTTCGGCAAGCGCACCTAAAATTGAAGCAATAAATAACGGCGGATAATCTCTTAATTTGCCATCATTAATACATTCTTGAATGTTTTGAGTCAGGTCACAAAAGGTTTGCATGCCAATTTGTTTGCTTTGCTCAGTAATTTGTTCCGAAGTCGAAAGCTGCGCCATCACTTTTCGTTTAAGGGGAGCTTCTAGACTCCAGTCCAAATAGCTTTGCCAGATATGTGACATTTGTGTTTGCAGGTCAGCGTTAGTGGGGTAACTAAGCATCATCACCTGACGTAACTCAGCCTTTAGCGAAAGATATAACTGGTTAAGCAGCTCTTCTTTATTACTAAAATAGGTAAATAAAGTACCTTCTGCCACGCCAGCAACTTTGGCAATTTTTGAGGTAGACGCACGCTCGCCAAGCTCTGCTAATGTTTCGATAGCAGCACTTAAAATTGCATTACGTTTATCTTCACTACGAGGACGAGCCATATACAAAAATATTAATTGAGTGATTACTCAATCATACATAAAAATATGAGCAGTGCAAGCGAAATAGAATTTTACTGTCATAAATTTACTATTTTATAAACTATTCATAAGCTGCAATATTTGACTCTTACACCATACGATTTGGTGTTCATGGGCCTTTTGCTGATCCCAATATAAATTCATCTGATATCCAACAATATCTATCGGTAGTGGATGCACCTTAATTTGGGGGTAATTATCTTTAAAATGAGCAATTTGACATTGAGGAATCGTGAGTAAATGGTCCATTTGTGTAATTAAACGGATTGCCGTTTCATATTGTTGGCAGCGGAAACTAATCGTTCTTTTGATACCTTGTTTAGATAAGAAAAAATCTTCAAAGACACGACCTGTAGGACGAGAAGACACTGTAATGTGTTTAGCTTCTAAATAAATTTCTTTGGTTAGGTTTGTTTTGGATAATAAGGGATGCTGCTTGCGACTTATTACCACAAATTGATCTTTAGTAAGGCATTCATAACCAATGCTATCTTCAACCGAATGTTGAACATCAATCGCAAAATCGATTTTCCCAGTAGAAAGCTCATGTCTTAAGTTTTTACGATCAATGCGTACGCTATTTAACTGTAAATTAGGATTAAATTGAGTTAAGTGCTGAATAATAGAGGGTAAAAAAATTCCTTCATACTCATCATTCATAGCAATTGTGAGATGCTTTAAATCTCGTGCTGGCACAAAGTCATGCGTGCTTTGAATTGCTTGATGCATAAGTTGTAATGATTGTTCAATTTTAGGCCATAAACGTTTGGCTAAAGGTGATGGAACAACACCGTGTCCATCTCGAATAAATAATGGGTCATTAAAATGATCACGTAAACGTGCCAAAGCATGACTAACAGCAGGTTGACTTAGAAAAAGTTGTTCACTGGCCCGTGTTAGATTTTTTTCTTTATAAATTGCTACAAATACACGAAATAAATTCAGGTCAATACGAGCAAGAGAGGCAATATTATTATTCATTTCATTCATAGTTTGTTATTCAAACAATTCATTTTATTCATTGTAACAAGTTAGATATGGTCAGGAAATAGCGTAAGAAATAGAGTGATTAAAACCGTGAATTTTGAATGTAGTGCTTGCGGTAACAGCATTTAGAAAGCGTTGATTACAACTAATTTTTATAAAACCTATGAACACAAGGAAATGATATGGCAACACATTTATTTGATTTGACTGGAAAAGTAGCCTTAGTTACAGGTGCAAGCCGTGGTATTGGTGAGGAAATTGCCAAACTTTTAGCAGAACAAGGCGCACATGTAATTGTATCTAGTCGCAAGATTGAAGATTGTCAACGTGTTGCTAATGAAATTATTGCAGCAAATGGAAAGGCGGAAGCTTTTGCTTGCCATGTGGGTAAGTTAGAAGATATTGCAGAAATTTTTGAATATATTCGTAAAGAACACGGTCGTTTAGATATTTTAGTCAATAATGCAGCTGCCAACCCTTATTTTGGTCATATTCTAGATACAGATATTGGGGCCTATAACAAAACGGTTGAAGTCAACATTCGTGGATATTTCTTCATGTCTGTTGAGGCAGGTAAATTAATGAAAGAACAGGGTGGCGGTGCAATTGTTAATACCGCATCTGTAAATGCCCTGCAACCCGGAGACCAACAAGGTATTTATTCTATTACCAAAGCTGCGGTGGTGAATATGACTAAAGCCTTTGCAAAAGAATGTGGACCATTGGGCATTCGAGTGAATGCTTTATTGCCGGGTCTTACCAAGACCAAATTTGCTTCGGCACTATTTGAAAATGAAGATATTTATAAAAGCTGGATGGACACAATTCCATTACGCCGTCACGCAGAACCACGTGAAATGGCTGGAACTGTACTTTATTTAGTGTCAGATGCTGCGAGTTACACCAATGGTGAATGTATTGTGGTTGATGGCGGTTTAACTATTTAGGGAGGAATAGCAATGTACGAACATTATTCAGGTCAAGTGGTCTTAATCACAGGTGCGGCGAGTGGATTTGGTGCATTGCTGGCAGAGCAACTGGCGAAGTATGGTGCAAAATTAGCGTTGGGTGACTTGAATATTGAAGGGTTAAATACTGTAGTTGAACCGCTACGCCAAGCAGGAGTGGAGGTGATTGCGCAAGTGTGTGATGTTAGCTGTGAAGCAGATGTACAGGCTTTGGTGCAAAGTGCAGTTACTCAGTTTGGTAGAATCGATGTTGGGATCAATAATGCAGGTATGAGTCCACCTATGAAAAGCTTTATTGATACCGATGAAGCAGATCTGGATTTGAGTTTTGCCGTCAATGCCAAAGGCGTGTTCTTTGGAATGAAGCATCAAATTCGTCAGATGTTGCAACAAGGGGGTGGCATTATTCTGAATGTTGCTTCTGTTGCAGGTTTAGGTGCGGCTCCCAAATTGGCTGCCTATGCTGCGGCAAAGCATGCTGTGGTGGGATTAACCAAAACAGCAGCGATTGAATATGCAAATAAAGGCATTCGAGTTAATGCAATTTGTCCATTTTATACAACCACTCCGATGGTGGTCGACAGTGAACTCAAAGAGAAACAAGACTTTTTAGCGCAGGCCTCGCCAATGAAGCGTCTTGGCCATCCAAGCGAAGTGGTGGCAATGATGCTGATGATGTGTGCCAAAGAAAACTCATATCTCACAGGTCAAGCCATTGCAATTGATGGCGGCGTGACAGCTTATTAAAACATTTATTAAATACATCTTGTTCATATATCTAGGAAAAAATCATGACAATTAATTTAAGCAATCGAGTGGCTATTGTTACAGGTGCAGGCGCAGGTCTAGGGCGGGAACATGCATTGTTACTGGCTCGTTTGGGTGCAAAAGTGGTCGTGAATGATCTTGGTAGCGATGTGAACGGAAAAGGTGGCTCAACCATGGCAGCCCAAAAAGTCGTGGATGAAATTATTGCGGCTGGTGGCGAGGCGATGGCAAATGGTGCTTCAGTCACGGATATTGAACAAGTTCAACAGATGGTAGATGAAACCATTGCCCGTTGGGGACGTGTAGATATTTTAATTAATAATGCTGGAATTCTTCGAGATAAAACTTTTAGCAAAATGTCACTAGATGACTTCCGTACCGTGATTGATGTCCACTTAATGGGGGCAGTAAATTGCACAAAAGCGGTATGGGATATCATGCGCGAGCAAAAATATGGTCGTATTGTTATGACGACTTCATCCTCTGGTCTATATGGCAACTTTGGGCAGTCCAACTACAGTGCTGCAAAAATGGCATTGGTTGGACTCATGCAGACACTGGCTTTAGAAGGTGAAAAATCTAATGTTCGGGTGAACTGTCTAGCACCAACAGCTGCAACGCGTATGCTTGAAGGATTATTACCCGAACAAGCCCTTAAAGCTCTTGCTCCAAGTGCGGTCAGTCCTGCAATCGCGACTTTGGTTAGCGAAGATGCACCTACCCGTATAATTCTTTGTGCTGGCGCAGGTAGTTTTGAAGCTGCCCACATTACCCTTACGCAAGGAATTTATTTAGGTACGGATGAACAAGTTCCGCATGTTTTAGCACAACGTTTAGCTGATGTTTCAGACCGAACAGATGAGTTTGTGCCTGTCAGAGGAGGCGCTCAGGGTGAGCTTGAGCTGAAAAAAGCTTCATTAATGGCAGGAGAATAATTTTGACAAAAAATACATTAAGCATCGATCAACTGATTGAGTTGCAAGGCCAAGCATTAGGTAGCTCGCAATGGATGACCATTGATCAAAGCATGATTAATACCTTTGCAGATGTCACACAAGATCATCAATTTATTCATGTGGATGAAGAAGCTGCTCGCCAGACACCTTTTGGTGGCACGATTGCCCATGGTTTTTTAACACTCTCTTTACTTTCAGCGATGGCCGCTCAGGTCTTGCCGACTGTACAGGGGCAGAAATCTGGCGTGAATTATGGCATCAATAATTTGCGTTTTATGAGTCCCGTACATAGCGGTAAGCGGGTGCGTGGAAATTTTCACTTAAAAAATGTTTCCCAAAAAAATAAGGGAAGTTATCAGTTGATCATGGAAGTCACGATTGAAATCGAAGATCAGGCAAAACCAGCACTTGTGACAGAGTGGCTTACACTTGTAAATGTATAGGAATAAACCATGAGCAATGAATTAATTCTATCTCGCCGTGATGTCGATTTTTTGCTATTCGATTGGCTAAAAGTCGAAGAACTCAGCCAACGCGATACTTTTGCAGGACAGGACCGTTTTGAATATACGTCTGTTTTAAACGTTTACGAGGCTTTGGCAACCGATTTATTTGCTCCACATAATAAAAAAAATGACAGTAACGAACCTGTTTTTGATGGTGAGCGTGTAACTGTCAATCCTGAAGTCGGGGTAGCACTAAAGGCCTTTGCTGACGCAGGTTTGATGAGTGCAGCGTTTCCGTCAGATTGGAATGGGATGAACTTACCCAATACCATCGAGCGTGCAGGTATGGCATATCTACTCGGTGCCAATTCAGGAACAGCGGGCTACGCCTTTTTAACCATTGGTAATGCAAATTTATTAATGGCTCATGGTGAACCTGAAAAAGTGAAACCCTATGTCAATGCCATGATGGAAGGCAAATGTTTCGGAACGATGTGTTTATCGGAGCCGCAAGCAGGTTCAAGTCTGGCTGATATTCGTACACGTGCGATTAAAACAAAAGATGGTCGTTATCGTTTGTTTGGAAACAAAATGTGGATTTCAGGCGGTGAGCACGATATCTCTGACAATATTGTTCACTTGGTTTTGGCAAAAATTCCAGATGAAAATGGACAATTACCAGCAGGTGTGCAAGGCATTTCTCTGTTTACCGTACCGCGCAAATTACTCGATGAAAATGGACAGCCAAGTGAACGTAATGATGTGGTATTAGCTGGAATTAACCACAAGATGGGTTATCGGGGAACTGTAAATTGTGTGCTGAATTTTGGGGAAGGTCGTTTCACACCCGAAGGAGAAGCAGGCGCAATTGGTGAGCTAGTCGGCGAAGCTGGTAAAGGGCTGGCCTATATGTTCCATATGATGAATGAAGCCCGAATTTCGGTTGGACTTGGGGCAGCAGCATTGGGATATACAGGTTATCTTCATGCTTTAGATTATGCAAAAACTCGAGTACAAGGTCGCTCTCGTAGTGAACGCAATCCAAGTTCTCCACAAATCCCGCTTATTCAACATGCGGATGTTCGCCGTATGCTCTTGGCGCAAAAAGCATATGTCTCAGGTGCGTTGGCACTATGCCTATATGCAGCCCGATTAACCGATGATATCCACTCGCTTGACGATGCCGAGCAGCGCAATCAAGCCCATCAATTACTTGATCTATTAACACCAGTGGTGAAAAGCTGGTCTTCTGAATGGGGGCTTGTGGCAAATGATTTAGCCATTCAAGTTCATGGCGGCTACGGTTATACCCGTGAATATAATGTTGAACAGTTTTATCGGGACAATCGACTCAACCCGATTCATGAAGGAACATTTGGCATTCAAGCGCTCGATTTATTAGGACGAAAAACTCGTCTTAATCAGGGACTGTCGATGAAGCTATTACATGAAAAAATCATGAATACGATTGAACAAGCCAACGCAGAGCCTTCTTTAAAAGATCATGCAGATCAATTAGACCAAAAGTGGCAACTCATCCGAAATGTAACAGAGAAATTACATGCCTTAACCGATGTTGAACTTCAACTGGCAAATGCCGCCAATTATCTGGAAGCTTTTGGACATCTTGTGGTGGGATGGTTATGGCTTGATCAAGCGGTAGTCATTCATAAACTCATGCCGAACTCAACAGACCCTGATTTTCTGCATGGGAAGCTTGCCGCGTGTGATTATTTCTTTGGCTGGGAAATGCCGAAAATTATGAGTTGGTTAGCGGTGCTTGATCCGGTAGAGACGACTCCACTCAATATGTCAGAAGAATGGTTCTAGTAAGAACCATTCCTTAACCGCGCCGTTTAACAGAAAAGGAGAACAACCTGATTTTATAGAAAATACCTAATAAGAATCACTATGTAAAAACAAACATCAGGCGTTCAGTAAAGAGTGCCCTAATAAGTAAAAATAAAAATCTAGGACGGATTAAAAGATGAAAAAGAAAACATTAGTCATGGTTATGGCTTCATTTTGTACGAGCCCAATCTATGCAGCAGCATTTGATCGAACAGGACAATCAATTTCTGCATTTCTACAACCTGGTAATTATTTTGAGGCAAGTTTATCTGTTTCAGACACTTCGTTAGAAGGACAAGAAGCGGGTACAAACCCAACACGTAATAGTATTTCTGATATTGCAAACTCTGATTATCGTCCCAGTGCAGCTTTGAAATTACAGTTAGCACCTCAGTTCTCATTTGGTTTTCTTTACGATCAGCCCTTTACTTCCGACTCTGAATATTATGGAAATAACAGTTTTGTTGCTAAGCCGAGTGATACGATTTTAGTACCAGGCATTGATTCAGCAACACTTGCCCAAAAGACCGGTAGAGAAGTCGTAACAGGGAACACCAAATCAAATTTTGTTATGCAAAATTTTAGTCTGATTTTTGGTTATCAACCGGATAAGAACTGGAATTTTTATGCAGGTCCTGTTTATCAGACATTTAAAAGTAACGTCAATTTAAGAGGTCAAGTTTTCAGTTTATATAATGGCTATGACTTTAATGCCAAAGAAGTTGGAGATTGGGGATGGCTGGCAGGATTTGGTTATCAAATTCCCGAAAAAGCCATAAAAGCCTCATTGACCTATCGTTCAGAAATTATGCATGAAGTGACTGCCAATGAAAATGCGCCACTAGTTGATATGTTGAGTACACAACAAGGCCGTGATTTTCTTGATCAGCATTTGGCGTATATGGTTTCTATAGGACAACTCACTGAATCGCGTAAGGAGGCACTCAATCATATTGTTGCGGGCTTACCCGAAGCAGGCACATCAGGCTCAACTAAGTTTAGAGCGCCAGAGTCAGTGAATTTGGAATTTCAGACCGGATTACGCAAAGGTACTTTATTGTTCGGTAACGTACGTTGGGTTCACTGGAACGATTTTGAGTTTAAACCCTATCGTTTTGGCGAAATCTCAGAAGTTGTTGGGGTTCTATCAACGCCAAGTCGTCCAAATGGTTTTAATCTGGTTCGTTATTATGATGATCAATGGTCTGCCAATCTTGGAATTGGGCAACGCCTAAGCGATAAATGGTCGGGTTCAGTTTCTGTAGGTTGGGACTCGGGAGCGGGTGAGCGCGTGTCCACAGGCGGGCCAGCTAAAGGTTATTACAGTGTTGGTCTTGGTGCACAATATAGTCCAACTTCAAAATACTTTATTTCAGGTGGCATGAAGTATCTATGGCTCGGTGATGCCAAAGGTCAGCTTGGTGCTCAGGCAGGCAGTGAATATTATGTGGGTGAATATAAAAATAACTATTCAATCGGTTACGGTTTGAAAATTGGTTATAAATTTTAATTCAACTATTTGATGGATCGCTTAGTTATATAAACAGTTTATTTCTGTACGAGAGTAAGCAGATTAAGAGATTAAAGAAAATATAAAAAGGGGAGTAGGAACAGTTCCATTTCTCCCTCTCATAAAAGGACAATAAGATGACAAAACAGATCTGGTTAGATGAATATAAGCAATGGAATATAGAGAGTACGATTACATTGCCGGATGAACAAACTTCACTTCTCGATTTATGGGACAACAGTTTTAATAAGTTCCAGCAAAGAAAGGCTTTTATATTTGCAGATCAATCTTTTTCTTATGCTGAAATCGATTTATATAGTCGACAAGTAGCAACATTCTTGCAAAGTTTAGGGCTAGAAAAAGGGACACGTGTTGCCGTGATGATGCCCAATATTATTCAGTACCCGATTATTTCACTTGCCGTCATTCGTGCAGGTTACATTCTGGTCAATATTAACCCCCTCTATACAGCCCGCGAGTTAAAGCATCAATTAAATGATGCAGGCGCAAAAGTCTTATTTATATTAGAACAACTTTTACCTGTTTATGACGCTGTCAAAGAGCACGTGTCGGTTGAACAAATTATTACCACCACCATGACTGAAATGTTGGTCGAGCAACCTACTAAATTAAACACCTTAGATTCTAAAAAACACGCTTTTAAGCAAATCTTATTGAAGACAAATGCCCAAGACTATATACGTCCTAAGCTTATTCTTGAGGATACTGTGCTTTTGCAATATACGGGCGGAACAACAGGTGTATCGAAGGGCGCAGAATTAACCCATAAGAATATTGTCGCCAACTTATTACAAAATAATGTGGTTTTTAAAAGCTACTTTGGTGACCGAGATGCTTTCGAAGATGAAATAGCGATCTGTGCCTTACCGCTTTATCATATTTTCGGTTTTACTGTCTGTTTATTGCACAGTGCAATGAATAAAGGTTATGCCACTGTTTTAGTTCCAAACCCGCGTGATTTAGATGCTCTCGTGCACTGTTTTGAAAAATATCGTCCTACGGTTTTTCCTGCTGTAAATACTTTATTTAATGCGCTGATTAATCATGAAGGCTTTAATAAATTGGACCATAGCCGTTTAGAAATTACTACAGGCGGCGGTATGGCAATTTTGAAATCCACTGCCGATGGATGGGAAAAACTGACAGGACGTATTATCCGTGAAGGGTATGGCTTATCAGAAACTTCTCCTGTGGCGACCTTTAACCCGCCAATCTCTAATACTTTTAGTGGCACGATCGGTATTCCTGTACCGAGCACGGATATTGCAATTTTGGATGATGAAGGTCATCAATTAGCACCCGGTGAAACTGGAGAAATTGCAATTCGTGGCCCGCAGGTCATGAAAGGTTATTGGAATTTACCCGAAGAAACGAAAGCAGTCATGACTGCTGATGGTTTCTTTAGAACGGGTGATATTGGCTTTATGAATGAAAAAGGCTATACCAAAATTATTGACCGTAAAAAAGACATGATTTTAGTTTCAGGTTTTAATGTTTTTCCGAACGAAATTGAAGAAGTTTTAGCCCAACATCCAAAAATTTTGGAAGTCGCCGTGGTTGGCATTGCAGATGAAAAATCGGGTGAAGTGCCTAAAGCCTTTATTGTCAAAAAGGATGACTCTTTATCGGTTGAAGAAATTCAAATCTATGCAAAAGAAAACCTGACTGGCTACAAACAACCACGCTATATTCAATTTATAAATGAATTACCCAAGTCGAACGTGGGTAAAATTTTAAGAAAAGAACTAAAGGTTTAATAAGAACTTTTAATTAAAAACATAAGCGTATGGGAATAGAAGGTCCATAAATAAATGAAAAAAGGAATGAGATTATGGGTTCAGGATTAATTACCGTATTTTTACCAATTGCACTCGCAATTATTATGGCTGGTTTGGGCCTAGAGTTGACCATAAATGACTTTAAACGCGTGCGACAACACCCAAAAGCCGTGTTTATCGCATTATTTTGCCAACTGGTTATTTTAGTCGGTATTGCATTTATTATTTGTAAGGTTCTTGCTTTACCACCCATGCTTGCTGTTGGATTAATGCTCCTTTCTGCGTCACCGGGCGGGCCAACTGCTAATTTATTTAGTTATCTCTATAAAGGTGATATCGCTTTAAATATTACTTTAACGGCTATAAATTCAGTCATTGCTGCCTTTACACTTCCATTAATTGTGAATTTTGCAATACAACACTTTATGGAAAATGGGCAAAATGTAGGATTGCAATTCTCTAAAATCATACAGGTTTTTCTCATTATTTTAGTGCCCGTTGGGATCGGGATGTTAGTCCGTCATTTTGCACCGCATACGGCCGAAAAACTCAATAAACCTGTGCGTATCTTTGCTATCGTTTTTCTCGTATCGATCATCATATTAGCAATTGCACGAGATTACCAAAATCTGATGACGTATATTGGACAAATTGGATTGGCAACTTTGCTGTTCTGCGTATGTAGTTTAATGGTTGGCTATTTTGTTCCAAGATTATTGGGAGTAAATAGCTTTCAGGCAAAAGCTTGCGCGTTTGAAATTGGAATTCATAACAGTACTTTAGCCATGACTATTGCTTTTACAGTAATGGCAAGCAGTATGGCCGCTATGCCAGCAGCCGTTTATTCATTATTTATGTACATTGTTGCTGCAATCTTTGGCACATTGTTAAATCGTTTAGAAAAGAAAGAGATCACACAAATATCACCTAAAACATACTCAAAGAATCTTCAGTAATATCTGGCAGATAAAGGTATTTAATTACCACCAGATGTTTTAGTTTGAAATAAAAGAGGAGGCTAATACCTCCTTTTTTAGTCTCAAAATTTAAAATATTTATGGCCGAGTAAGCGCAGTCACAATAAAAAGAAAGCGTTAGAGTGCTGTTATAAAAGCAAATTGTTAAGCCAATATTTAAGGTTTTCCTTAATTATGTAATTAAATGAAAAACAATAATTTAATTAAATATTTTCTAGCCAATTTCACACTGACAGCTCAAATATTGAAGATTACCATTTGCGGGCTGGCCTACATTGCCAGTCGGTCGTCGCAGACCGAATATTATCTCCTGCATCAGAGTCATTCCTTCTGAGGAGTAGTCTTGTGTGCACACCTCGTTCCCTCCCGTAGCGGTAGGACGGGAGTGGGACACTTTCGAGTGTGCTGGAGTTGAAACCAGTCCGTCAACCCGCTTCCGTTCTGCCACCATAATTTATAATGCTTTGGCAGAACTCCCAAAAGAAGGAGTTGGCTATGCACATTCATAAATTATTGGCAGTCACTGTCAAAATCTATCTCGACACAACTTAAATCAATTTAAAGCAGTTTGATGAGCTATAGGCTTTTCAGGCTTTAAATCATTACGTCTAAAACTTAGCAACAATAAAACTTGAGATGTGCCAAGCACAGTCTTTACGGCTTTGCTCTGCCTTTTTGTCTCCCAGAAAAGGCACAGGCTTTTTAATCTCTTTTAGCAACAACAAGAATTTATAACGGTAAAACGATGCCAACTTTAGAAAGATCTTCCAAAAAATTACAGGTTCTTCATACAGCAATTGAGCTGTTCAATCTCTATGGATTTCACAATGCGGGCGTGGACTTAATTGTCAAAAAATCCAAAATTCCTAAAGCCACTTTTTATAACTACTTTCAATCAAAACAGCGACTTGTTGAAATGTGCATATCTTTTCAAAAAAGCAAACTTAAAGAAGAAGTGCTGGCAATTATCTACTCAAGCCGTTACCGAACCTCAAGCGATAAACTCAAAGAGATCATTGTTTTACATGTCAATTTTAACAGCCTGTACTATCTATTACTTAAAGCCATTTTTGAAACTAAACAGATTTACCCGCAGGCCTACCGTATAGCGCTTGAATATAGAAAATGGCTGCTTAAAGAACTTTTTGATCTTGTTTTTAGTTTGGAAACTCACGCGTTAAAACCAAGTGCTGACATGGTTTTAAACCTAATTGATGGCTTGATGTTCCAGATTTTAAGCTCAAAAAGTTTGGAGGAAAGGGATGTGGTGGTGGAGAGGTTTTTTTCTATGAATTGAACATAGTTTTAATTGTTTGACTTTTGAGTATATTTAACAAAATCAAACATATATTAAAATAAAATTATTTAGAATTATTTCATCATAATTTGGGAATTTGCTTATGAAATTGTTAGGAATATTATCTATCCCTTTTATTATCTCTGCCTGTGTTACTAATCAGAATGTGCAAAAGGAAGAGACCCCAGAATGTATGAATTATCATGCAATGATGACAGCACCTATGCCAGCAGATGCAATGGAAAACTTAAAAAAAGCCTGTTACGAATCTAGAAAATAGCGTTGAGCATTTATATTTAAAAAAAATTTATTAATACGAGAATATTAAGTTAAAAAATAACTGCTGACTGTTCTTATTTTTGCAACTTAAGTTCTTATTTTAGTAGCTTGTTTTAATCTTTCGAAATCAGAAATATAAGAATGTTTTTATCAAGTATAGAACATTTAATTTAATTGTATATCTGAGGTTTCGAATGAAAAAGATCTTTTTAAATACCACACTACTAGGCTTAATGTATTTGAACATAAGTCATGGAGCCAATGCTCAAAGTACGATAGATATTCCAGAAGCTCCCTCTACTGTAAATGCGGTTTATGTTTCCCAATCGAGTAAAAAAGCTTTAAATCCATCGGAAAAAATTGACCGGCTATATAACCGAAATCTTCAGCAAGAGTATGTACTGCAACGTATGACAGAACATACTTATTTTTTTCAATCCCAATTTTATGGAACGATGTTTTATGTAGGTGAAAAAGGAGTACTGTTATTTGACCCAGTTGAAAATGCTGGAGAAAAGATTTTAAAAGCGATCTCAGAAGTAACAAAACTACCTGTTACAACAATTGTCTATTCGCATGCGCACGCTGACCATATCAGCTCAGCTCCAGTAATTGTTGAAGCTTCTAAAAAGGCAGGTGTCAAAGTACGTATTATTTCATCTGATGCTACAGCAGAGCTTTTAAACCGAATTAAAAGTAAATTGCCAAAACCTACTGAAACAATTCCTTTTAAAAATGGTAGTTTTAATTTTGAAGGGGTGAATGTTCAAGTACATGGTTTCAAATATGCAGCACATACTGCTGATACAGGTGTTTGGTTAATTCCAAGTGAGAAAGTTGCACATATTCCCGATCTAATAAATGCCGATCAATTACCTTATTGGGGTTTCGCTGGTGCTGAAGTTCCTCTTTATTTTGAAGAAAATTTAAAAGAATTAAAAAGTTTAAATTGGGTATTTCTGAGTGGTGGCCATGGAAATGTTGGATCTAAAGCTGATGTAGATTTCTATTTAGAGTTCCTAAAAGATATGAAACAAGCAGTGGGCCAATCATATGGCGTGGTGCAGTGGGGAGTAGGAGCTCCTGATCCTCAGAAAACAAATTCACATATGGCCCAGCTACCAGCATATCTTGATGCAATAGGTAATCAGGCAACTGAATATTTACGACCAAAATATGGACAATATTATGGGTTTGAAACTTCAGTTCCAAAGAATGGTGAAATCACAGCTTTATTAATGTATGCCTATCAATAGTAAAAAATGTCTATACCTAAAATCGGGTATAGACTTTTTATATATTGATTTTAATTAGATATCCTGCATTTCTTTGAGTAGAGGAGGAATTTTTTCGATTAAGAAATCAAGAAAAACCTTTGATGCTGGTAAAGCACCGCTCCGAGATGGAAAGATTAAATGAAAATTTCCAGTTGGAAGTTCCCATTCAGGTAAAACGACAATAAGTTTCTTTTCTAATATTAGGCTTTTGCATTTTAACAAAGGCAGCAAAGCGATACCTTTTCCATCGGTAGCTAAACAATTAAGCAAAGTTAAACTTGCAGCTTTGATAAATGGTTTTATAGGCAAACTTACGTTTTCATTAATAGTTTGATTGCTAAAGAACCAAGTTTGATTTTCATTTTCGATATTACTTAACAATTTATGCTTACTTAAATCGCTAGGATGCGTAGGTGTACCATATTGGTTGAGATATTGTGGACTGGCGACTAATACTGATTGTGTATAACCAAGATGTCTCATCACTAAATTGTGATCGCTATCTAAGTTCTGTCGAATACGGATTCCAATATCGACAGATTCTTTAAGGATATCAACTCTCTTGTTGGTAACAATAAATTTGATTTCTACTTTGGGGTATCTATCCATAAATTCAGGAAGAATGAGAGGCATAATTCTTTCTGCAACATCTATAGGAATGCTTACAGTAATTGATCCAATCGGCTCGCCGCGCAACTGATCTATTAAGTCATAAACAGTTTGCGCTTCTAAAAGCATTGATTGTACATATTGATAAATCTGCTCGCCGATTGCCGTAAGCTTAATTTGTCTCGAGTCTCGTTGTAATAATTTAACGTTTAAATTTTTCTCTAAATTTGAGAGTCTTCGGCTTAATTTTGATTTAGATATACCTGTTTTTTGTTCTACTTTACTTAGACCACCATGTTCGACAATTAAAGCAAAAATATATAAATCATTTAAATCTTTCATCGGTGTTTTAACCTTAATGAACCAATAATTTATCTTACTTCGAAATTTATCTTTGTTGGTTGCATTTTTTGCAACATATGTTCCCGATTATAGGGCTTAAGTGGCAAATATAAAACGAATAAACTCATTTCACGACTTAAAACCCTTATAGGTATGAAATGAAACTTTTACATTTAGACTCAAGTGCTCTCGGTGAATTCTCGGCTACTCGGGAGATTGGGCAAGCAGTAGTTCAAGAGTTAAAAAAACATGGTCCTTTAGAGGTAACCTATCGCGACTTGCATGTAGAACCACTTCCACATTTTTCAAAACACTTTGATAGTTTGAGTGAAGAAGCCCAAGTTGATGAACGTATTCTTCAACAATTTGAAGAAACAGATATTTTTGTACTAGGGGCACCGATGTACAACTTGAGTATTCCCACTACATTGAAAGCATGGATTGATCGAATTTTAATTGCAGGTCGGACTTTCAGATATACAGAGAATGGGCCACAAGGCTTAGTTTCTGGTAAGAAAGTGATTATTGTAAGTGCTCGCGGTAGTGCTTATGGTGATCAATTTCCTATGGATCATCAAGAATCTTACTTAAAAGATATTTTTAATTTCTTAGGTATACAAGACGTATTTGTAGTACGTGCTGAAGGAATGGCTTTTCCAACTCGTTCTCAATCAATTAGTAAAGCAATTAATAGTATTCCACAAATGTTTGCTATTCCTGCTCCAAACTGAGAGAGAATAATCATGACTAGAATTAATAACGCAATCGAAAAAATTATCCAACATCCAAAAGTATTTGGATTTGCATCACTTCTAATGCGGGTAATGATATCTGTAATTTTTGTCTTATCCGGATTAGGAAAGATATTTCAATATTCGAGTAATGCTGGATATATGGAGTCTATGGGAGTGTCATCTGCATTATTGCCATTAGCAATTCTGGTTGAGTTTGGAGGTGGTTTCCTTGTATTGATTGGCCTTCAAACGCGACTTGCAGCATTTCTATTGTTTGGTTTCTCGTTAGTGGCAGCAGTGCTATTTCACAGTGGTTCTGATATGAACAGCCAAATTATGTTTATGAAAAACATTTCAATGGCTGGAGGTCTACTGGCTCTTGTTATCTTTGGCGCAGGTGGCCTAAGTGTAGATAAGAAACTTAAATAATTTCAGAAAGGTAAAGGTACATATTTGTATTTTTACCTTTATTTTTCTATTTTAATAATGGTTGTTATCAATGAGATTATTTTTTTATCCTCATGCCTGTTCAATGGCGATTCATATTGCTTTAAAAGAAACAGGGCAAGTATTTGATACAGAGTTTGTAGACTTATCAACAAAAGTCACTGGATCCGGATTGGATTATTTAAAGATTAATCCTAAAGGGGCAGTTCCAGCACTTGGACTTGAAAATGGTAAAGTCATAACTGAAGTTACAACAATACTGACTTATTTAGCTGACTTGGTTCCAGAGAAAAATCTAATACCCAAATCTAGTTCTTTTGAACGTTATGAAATGATGAGTCTATTGTCATTTATTAGTATGGATATACATAAAAATTTCTCTGCTTTTTTCTACAAAGAAAAGATTGATCCTTGGATTGAAGTATCCAAACACAAGTTATCAAGAAGTTTTGATTTTATTGAAAATAAACTTCAGTCAAATCAGTATTTAAACGGCAATGAAATCTCAATCGCAGATTTCTATTTCTTTGTAATGCTTCATTGGTGTGACTATTTTTCTATAGACTTAGAGAAATGGCCTAAGATTCTCAATTTGAAATATAACTTGGAAAAAAGAAGTTCTATACAAGAAGTTCTAAAGTTTGAATCAAGTTTGTCGCAATAAATTTTATGTAGAAAGAGGAACATACGAGTGTTCCTCTTTTATATTTTATAGTCATAAAATAGATTATAGAAATAACGTATGTTGTAGAATGAAATTTAAATAAATAATTAAAATTATACCTTAAAGATAAATTATGTTGTCAAAAGTGAAATTTAAAGTTGTGAATTTGGCAACAAAGATTTGCGTTAAAAAAATATAATAAGAAAGCGTGAATTAAAAATGAGTCTTTAAGTATTGAAAAAATCATATTTAAAGAGGTTAGTTAACTATTCATTAGCACTCTCATGTTCTATAAAAATTAAAGAGGTATTAATGAAAGATGCACCTACTAATATGCATATTTTTTTTATAAAAACCTATGCACTATTTCAAATGATATTTGCCCTTATATTGTACTGTGGGGGTGCGTATTTAATCTATCTGAATGGATCTAGTTATTATCTGATAACAGGGCTTTTACTTTTAGTCTCAAGTTTTTATTTATTCAGAAATAAATTGCTAGGAGCTAAAATTTTTGCTGGCGTCTTTATTTATACTTTAATATGGACAATGTGGGAGGTAGGTGATCGATACTGGGGGTGGATACCTAGGGTTGCAACAATTGCTATTTTTACTTTATTTTTAACTTTACTTTTACCTTATATTGAACAAGGCGTTAGCAAAAGAATCTCTCGTATTTTAACAGCTCTAGTCATTTTATGTTTTATTATGGCGGGTGCATTAGCGTGGTTTCCACATTACTCTACATTTGATCAAAACCAAATTCCAAATACAGCTCTTGCTCAATACCATTCGGATAATCAACAGCCTACTGACGATTGGCGGTATTATGGAAGAGATGCGCAGGGAACCCGTTTTTCACCCACTAATCAAATTACCCCTGAAAATATTAATCAATTAAAACAAGTCTGGGTAACACGTACAGGAGATATGCCTCCTGTAGATAAAAAAAATAAGTGGGCTGCACAAACAACACCAATTAAAGTCAATGATTCTCTTTACTTGTGTACTGCTACTAATAACATGCTGAAATTAGATGCGCGTACTGGTAAGAAAATTTGGGAATATAAACACAATTTAGCTTACGAGAAATTACCGTCGACCGCAGTGTGTCGCGGTGTCACGTTCTATACTTCAAAAGTAATTCCTGAGAGTGAAATATGTCATGAAAAGGTGATTGAAGGCACGCTAGATATGCAACTTATAGCGGTAGATGCAAAAACAGGAAAGGCATGTCCCCAATTTGGTACAAACGGACATGTGAACTTGCTAGAAGGAATTGGTCATACAGTTCCAGGATTCATGGCTGTTACATCGCCACCCCCTGTCGTAAATGGAGTAATTGTAGTCAACCATAAAGTTCAAGATAACCAACGCCGCACAGCTCCTTCTGGTGTAATACGTGCATATGATGTTGATACTGGTTCTCTTAAATGGGCTTGGGATGTAAGACAACCAAATCGACATGGATTACCTCCAAAAGGTGAAACCTATAGCCGTGGTACGCCTAACTCTTGGACAGTTATGACTGTTGATGAAAAATTAAATACAGTCTATGTTCCAACAGGAAGTTCGGCCCCCGACTACTATAGCGCTTTACGTACAGAAGAAGAAAATCAAATTTCTACCACAGTTGTTGCATTGGATGCTCAAACAGGGGTAAAAAAATGGAGCTTTCAAACTGTTCATAAAGACGCATGGGATTATGATTTAGGATCACAAGCAACTCTACTTGATTATAAAGATCAATCAGGAAAGATTGTTCCAGCGCTCATTATGCCAACAAAAAGAGGACAAACATTTGTATTAAACCGAATTACAGGCAAACCCATTTCAAAAGTTGTCGAGCGCCAAGCTCCTGAATCTGTTATTCCAGATGATGTGCGTTCGCCTACACAACCATGGTCTGTAGATATTCCTCGATTAGGGTTTTCAGATTTAACAGAATCAAAAATGTGGGGCATATCACCAATTGATCAAATGCTTTGTCGTATTAAATATAGACAAGCATATTATGTTGGTGAATTTACTCCTCCTACGGTTAATAAACCATGGATTCAATATCCTGGATTTAATGGTGGTAGTGATTGGGGAAGCATAGCCTATAACCCTAAAAATGGTATTTTGATCGTTAACTGGAGTAATACCCCAATGTACAACCAGTTGGTTGCAAGAGCTAAAGCAGATCAAGAAGGTATTTTACCGATGGATGATCCGAAATTTAGTGCTAAGAAAAATGGCTCAATTGCAGCAATGGCTGAATCTCCTTATGCAGTAAATGTTCAACCATTCTATGCTCCAATTACCAATGTGCTTTGTAATGAACCACCATATGGAATGGTTACTGCTATTAATATGAACACCAAGAAAGTGATTTGGCAAAAACCTTTGGGAACTGCAGAGCACAATGGTCCATTTGGATTGCCAACATATTTACCTATTAATATTGGTACACCTAATAATGGTGGGCCTATTATTACAGATGGTGGAGTTGTATTCGTTGCTGCTGCAACTGATAACCGTTTGCATGCCTTTGACAGTAAAACTGGTAAGTCGATCTGGAGTGCCAAATTACCTGCGGGTGGACAAGCAACACCTATGACTTATTCTATTGATGGAGAGCAGTATGTTGTCATTGTTGCAGGTGGCCATTACTTTATGCAAACACCGCCCGGTGACTATGTAGTTGCTTTTAAACTAATGAAAAAATAAATTTAAAAGCTTTTACCAAGTTCTATTTTTTAGAAAAAGAGGCCATAAAAGGTCTCTTTTTTCTTAGTTTTACTGCTTGAAGTGTGGTGGCATAATTGGGCGGCACTGCATACTTAAAGCCATTTTTGAAACTAAACAGATTTACTCGCAGGCCTACCACATGGCAATTGAGTATAGAAAATAGCTGCTTAAAGAACTTTTTGATTTGGTTTTTAGTTTGGAAAACCATGCGTTAAAACCAAGTGCTAACATGGTTTTAAACTTAATTGATGGCTTGATATTCCAGATTTTAAGCTCAAAAAGTTTGGAAGAGAGGGATATGGTGGTGTGGCGGTTTTTTTAAATAGGAAATATTACTTTCTTTAAATTTATATTGATGAATTTAAGATCATGCGGTAGGAGATTAATTATTTATAATATTTAGAAAATATTATTAACTTTTTTGTATTATATTTATGATTATTAAAAACTAAATTTTAAATCTTATGGATGAACTGATTTCAGCAGCTGCAACAATTCAAGGTGCACAAATTCAAGCTAATTACGCACTTTGGGCAGCTGTTTTAGGTGGTGCATTTTTATTAGCTTCAATTTTTTTTACTGCTCAATTTACTTTAAAAGCACATAAAATCGATAAATTAGCTGAGGCAAAAAGAGATATCTATCTGGATTTAGTCCGTAACTGGCAAAACTTTATGATGGCAGTTTTTTCTTTCATTAACTTAAATAAGGACGTTTACGAAGAAAATTTTAGTTTAGCTTTGACAGAATTAATTGCCTCTTTACATGAGACTAGTTTCATTTCTGATCCATTGACCAAAGAAAAAGTATTAGATTTTACAATGCAACTGATAGAGGATTTATTCAAGATTAGGCACTATGGTACGCAGTTCTAAGACTTTGAAGGAAATGAACCAGAAAGATTTAGAATGCAGATTGAGGTGATGGATTTTATGCGTGACTATGGAATTAAAGCTTTAGACTTGCAAAGAGAACTGAGAATCGAAATAGGATTAAAAGAGGATGAAATAGTAAATCAACGCATACTTAAAAAACAAAAAGAATTTTATGAAAAAGTAAAAATAAAATTAAAAAATTTTTTGGAAAAAAAGGGTGAAGGGAATGAAGAAATTTAAACTTTTTATAAAAGAAATTCCAAACTTTAAATTAAGCAATAAAGTTATTTTAAATGATTGTTCGTATCGCTTATAAAATATATGTAAACGTAACTAGGTAAAATATGATAAAGAGATATTTAATAAGTGGATTATTTGCTTTAAGTCTCAGCATGAATATTCATGCAAATGGAGAGACTCTAAGTGCTCAAACCACTAAACTAGGACCAAAAGATCTAACAGCAGAGGCACGTATAAAACTATATAAAAATGGTTCGTTCGAGGTAATTCTTACAAAGAGTAGTGGTGATCCAGAGCAAGATGAAAAAATTTTAAAAATGATCAGAGCTGCAAACTTTAAGAAATTTCAGGAAAAGCTGAATCTTAGATATAAGAATCTGGATTATCCAGTTTACTTCAGTCAACCATTTATAATTACTCCAGCTACAGACGAAGTTAAAACCGAAGAATAAATCTTTTTTGCGTTATATTGGATGCGATGTAAGTAAATTGCACTACTGGCCTTAAAGAAAGCTCACAAAGATATAGGCTTTATTTATTACACATTGCTTAAAAAATATACAGAAAACTCTCTTAAACGAGTTGGAACACTACAAACGCGAATGATACTTTAAGTTTCACTCTTCCCAATAAGTGAGGTGAGCAATGAAATTGTTAGCTTTGATTAGTATGGGAGTTGCAGCGAGTTATTGGTATAAAACTATAAAAGATAGCAAGCCAACTCTTCTGAAACCTAATTTTGATGAAATAGTAAAAAACTTTGTATTAGCAGAATTTAAAGCCTAATGCATTTAATAATCTTAATTAACTAAAAAGCTCATCGGAAGATGGGCTTTTTTATTGTGATGGATCTTAAAATTACTTTACTGAAGAAGTCATTTAATTAGATGATCGATTTTTTAGTCATGAAAAAATAATACAGCTCAAAGACCAGCGTGTTATGGTATGTAAACACCTCCAAAATATGGATTAGATATGTCAGACAATACAACGAAATGGCTTTGTGTAGGTGGTGTACTAAGTGGAGAATGGAGAGAGCAGCAATTAGAAGCTTTTGATGTTGATCCTAATGATTTAAATACTCATAGTTATGAACCCATGAAACTTATTAATCCTGTTACCAAAGCAGAACAGCACTTTTATGTATATACGGAGCTACAGGAACAGGCATATGATAGGGCAATAAATTTTGCCTTATACAAAAATCAATAAGGATGAGAGAGCACTTAGGTGCTCTTTTTAATGAGTGGGTAAGTACTGGTTAAGTAGAAATACAATTAAAAAAGCCCCTCATATCTGAGAGACTAGTCATATCAATTTTCTGGAATGAATGGCTGAAATTTCTTAAAATAACTAAAAAAATCAAATTGATAAAAGTAGTTAATAGTATAATAAATCAGTGCACTAATTTATTCTTAATAGTAGCAGGACCTCAAAATAACTTCCAAGGCACTGTTAATAAGAAATTATTTGTTATTAGGATCAGGTTGATCATTATTCTCAGGCAAATCTTTTACGGTGCCAGGAACTTCTGATGGTTGAGTTTCGGTAGGTGCTTGTGTTGCAGAATGCTTATTCATTTGGGCTTTAATGATATTAGCGTTGTTAGTTGTATTTTGAGAAAAACTTTTAAAACCTGACATTTTTATCTTCTTATCTTCACTAGGGAAAGTTCATACTACGCTTTAAATCACTTTACATTACGGTTGTTTTAAGACTGATATGTGTTGATATGTCATAGAAATGGACTTTATTTCGACTCTATATTTCGTAAATAAAATCAATTATATGTAACCTGTTGAGTCTTATCCTTTAAAACTTGAAATTATCCTATCTCAATTTCAAGTAGGGGTACATAAAGCACACATATATAAATTTTCTCAACGTACAGATGATTAAATTTTAAAAATTAATTTAAATTAGTTGCCTACAAAATATTGATAGTATAAAAAATTTGTTAAGCATAATATGTCTAATTAAATTGGAGTATATAAATGCTAAAAGACATTACAATTATTGATTACCAAGGAAAAGAAACAAGGGCACAGGCAAACTATACAGAGGAAAATACTAATAGAATCAATCATTCATCTAGAGTTCAGAGAACTAAAGTTGAATATATTTTGTTAAGAGGTGAATTTATTTACCCTACTTTAAATATGGTTTTCAACAGTTCTGATGGCAACAGCTATTATATAGAATATAAATGACCTACTTCTGTGTTTTTTTTATGAGTGATTTTATATATAAAAAGACCAGTTAATTGATCTCTTTTACTCTATTTAAAAAATTAATTCTGCCAATACGGCCGCTCACCATAAATTTCAGCAAAATAATCGATCACCACTCGAATATTTAAGGGTGGATGGCGGACGTTGGGATAAATAGCTGCAATATGTTGGGGTTGTGATTTAATCGCGACTTCATATTCAGGTAAAAGCTTTATTAAGTCACCTTGTTTTAAAGCTTCGCCAATCAGCCAATCAGGAAATAAAACAATCCCCATACCATGAAGCGCAGCTGTCATTAAGCTCTCGGCATTATTCGATGAAAGTAAAGGAGTAAGAGGATAATGTACCCATTCTTCATCAGGCTTTCTCACTAACCAGCGGTTAGGACCTTCAAAACCTTTATAGACTAGGCATTTGTGTTGATTAAGTTCTGTTGGGTGATCAAGCGTACCGTATTTGGCAACATACTGAGGAGAGGCGGCCAAATGATACTTTTGTGTAGCAAAAATACGTGCATGAAATGATGAATCAGTTAGCGTTCCAATGCGAAATATTAAATCGGTGCTTTCGCGTAATGGATCTATAAATTCGTCGGTTTGAATTAGCTCTATTAAAAGTCTTGGATAACGTTCTGATAAACCCGCCAACCACGGCGCGATATGCCGTTGACCAAAAAATACAGGAGCATTGATGCGGACGAGTCCCGATGGCTCTATGGTTTTATCTTGTAAAGCCTTTTGTGCTTCATCAAATTGTTCGGTAATTCTTTTTGCATATTCAAAAAATAATTTGCCCGATTCGGTCGGAGTAATTGCTCGCGTATTTCGGTAGAAAAGTTGCTGTCCCAACGCATCTTCAAGCTGCTGGATGGTTCGAGAAATCATGGAGGCAGACACATCTTCTTTACGCGCTACATTCGAGAAGTTTTGTGCGTTATAAACGCTAATAAAGAACCGAAGCGTGCGGATATCAATCGAATTTGTTAAATCCATTTGTGCAATTTCTGCAAAAGTGATTCATGAATTATGCTGTTTTTCTGGTGAATTGGCTACCTTAGTATTCGTTGCCTAGATACAGATGAGGCAATGTAGATGCAAATTCTATTACTACTCCTAACCATTTTAGGGGGAATGGGGCTGTCGGTCGAAGCAGGGCTTCTAGGGCCGTTAGGAAAGGAAGTGGGTGAGTTATGGGCTACCTTTAGTATTTTTAGTGTGGGTGCAGCACTTACCTTTTTACTCATGCTGTTTTTTAGTCCACGTAATAGTCCTTCATTTTTTACGCTTCCATCTTGGCAATTACTCGGTGGTGTTCTTGGGCCTGCTTACGTCATTATTTTGACCATTACCACTCCAATTATTGGCATTGCCATGACGATGATAGGCATTTTAGCGGGTCAGGTGTCTAAAAGCCTGATCATCGACCACTATGGTTTGTTGGGGACTCCACACCGAAAGGTAGACCGTAAACGAATTTTGGCACTCATCTTTATTGTTGCTGCACTTGTACTTGTCGCAAAAGCATAGGAGACCCGCATGACAATTTTAATGATCCTTCTCGCCGTCATTGGTGGTGCTTTATTGAGTGTACAGGCTGCAATTAATGGTCAACTTGGAGCAAAAGTTGGTGTATTTCGTAGTGCTTTTTTGACTTTCTCAGTCGGTGCTCTAATTACTGCACTCCTTATTTTTTACTTTGAACCAAAACAAACCTTAACCTTGTTAGATGTTCCTAAATGGCAGTTGTTAGGTGCCATGTGTGGAGTGCCTTATATTGTCATTATGGTACTGGCTGTGCAAAGAATTGGAACTGCCGTAGCTACGGTAGCTGTAATTTTTGGGCAACTTTTGATGAGTATCTTGATTGATAACTTTGGCTGGTTTGGTAATGAAATGCTCTCTTTTTCACCGTATAGATTAGGTGCATTAATTTGCTTAGGGATTGCTTTATATTTTATCTATTCAAGTAGTAAAGACAAAAAGATAGAAGCGTAATACAAGCTTAAGATCGAAATTAATATAGGTCTCATTGTTGGTCGTAAAGCATACTAATAATGAGGCCATGCTTCATATTTTAAGTACTTTGATAAATGAAAGAAGTTGCTGTCGAGAGATAGAATTAAAATATAAGAAATATGGTAAAGTTAAAAACCTAATTCAATACATTAAAATTGATATCAAGCTATTGTAGGAAAAACATGGTTAAAATTAAACCTCACCCAGCAACAAGCGGAAATGCATCGGCTGATCGCCTTTTAACTTTGTTAACTGCTTTTAGAATAGGTGATAAATCTTTAACCCTAGCAGAACTCGCAGAACGAACAGAATTAAATAAAGCAACCATCATGCGCTTAATCGTTTCGCTAGAAGATTTTGGTTTTGTTAACCGTCTTTCGGATGGCAGATATACGCTTGCCAGCGAAGTTATGCGTTTAAATACAATTTATCAAGATGCTTTAGATCTAGAAAGACATGTGGTGCCGTGTTTACAGCAACTTGTTGATGAAACTGGTGAAACTGCTTCATTTTACGTTAAACATGGGGCATATCGTCTTTGCCAATACAGAGTGAACTCTACCCATCGACTGCGTGTTCATATTCAGCCGGGCGAAGTTCGACCAATGGATGGAGCAGCAGGCGCTCAAGCATTGCGATCAACACACGAACAAGTTTTAGCAAGAACTGAACCTTTTTATTCAACGGGTGTAACCGAACCACATGCTGCTTCAATGGCATTGCCAGTATTTGACGCTCAAAATGATGTAGTTGGAGCATTAGTCGTTTCGGGGCCATCAAGTCGTTTTACTGCGGAAATTGCAAAATCTGTGGGGGATTTTTTCTTCAAAATTGCAGATGATTTAACGAAAAGTTTGGGTGGTAAGAGTATTCGTAATTAATTCTAATATTGTAGATATAAAAAAAGGGGGCTAAATCGTTAGCCCCTTTTTATGTATGTTGTTTATGAAGTACTTTGTGGTTGGCTAAACAAAACAGCTTTCTTTCTAGACATAATGAAAACCATGATAGCCGACACGAGATTTAAGGCTGCAAGTGGAAGTAAGGCAATAGCGTGGCTTCCTGTTGCATCATGAATTGCGCCATAGATATTCACCATCATGCCGCCACCAATCAGGTTAGCGCATGCGCCAATTGCTGCTAGTCCTGCCGCCGTTGTAGTCGGTGACATCCATGAGGATGCTAAAGCCCAGAAAGGTCCTTTCATAGAATAAGCACCAATTAATACGACACTGAGTAAAAAGATTGTGCCAATAAGTGAAGACGTGAACAAAGCAATTAATAAACCAAAAGAGATCATCAATAGTGTGATTGCTGTATGCCAACGGCGTTCATTTTTACGATCAGAACTACGACCCCAAAAAATCATTGCAATAGAAGCTAGGCCATAAGGAATTGCATTTACTAAACCGATTTCTAAATTACTCAAACCAAATGATTTAATTAATTGAGGTGCCCAAACACTCATTGTACTTCCAGCAGCAGAAGCACCAGAATAAATAATGATCATAGACCAAATATATTTATTCCTTAAAAGTTGCCATAGTGAAATATGGCCAATTGGGGTTTTTTGTTGGCGTTCAAACTGTAATCTTTCAACTAACCAAGCTTTTTGTTCGCTATTGAGCCATTTTGCTTGTTCTGGTCGATCAGTGAGAACAAATAGACAAGCGATACCCAGTAAAACAGCAGGAATGCCTTCTAAAATAAATAGCCAATGCCAGCCCCGCATGCCTAACCAACCATCTAGGGATAATAAAAGCCCAGATAGTGGTGAACCGATAAAGTTGGCACCCGGAATCGCCACCATAAATATTGCGACCATTCTGGCTCTATAGTTAGCAGGCAACCAATAGGTTAAATATAAAATTACACCAGGGAAAAAGCCTGCTTCGGCAGCGCCGAGTAAGAACCGCATAATATATAATGATGTGGAGCTTTCAACGAATGCAGTTGCGGATGATATTACCCCCCACGTCACCATAATTCGGGCAATCCATACTTTTGCTCCAAATTTTTGCATAGCGAGGTTGCTGGGTACTTCAAATAGAAAATATGCAAAGAAAAATAAGCTACTGGCAAAACCAAAAGCAGTAGCTGTTAATCCAAGGTCTTCATTCATTTGTAATGAAGCCATACCAATATTGCCACGATCAATAATAGCGATGACATAACAAATTGTTAAAAAAGGCAATAATCGCCACGCCACCTTGCGCATCGTTTCGCGTTCAATCGCACTTACTTGAGAGTATTCTGTAGACATAAAAAAATCCTTTTTTATATTCAGTATTTTAATTGTTCTCGCATCTAAAAGCTTAGAAACAATTGAGTTCCATGATTAGCTATTAAGTAACTTCCAGTTAGCGATAGCTCGTGGGTTTAGTAATTGGCCATTCCAAATACTCACAATCTGTTCAAGTGCTAAAAGACCGACGCGATTACGTGAATCTGTTGTGTTTGCTCCTATGTGAGGAGTCACAACCAAGTTAGGTAATTCCCATAGTGGATTATCTTTTTCTGGTGGTTCTGAAGAAAAGGTATCTAAACCTGCACCAGCAATTTTATTATTTTTTAGTGCATCAACTAATGCAGCTTGATCAATTAATTCACCACGTGCGGTATTGATTAAGATGCTTGAGCGTTTCATCTTTTCAAATTGGGCATGAGAAAATAAGTGTCTATTCTCTGCTGTAAGTGGGCAATGTAGGCTAATAATGTCACTGGTTTCTAAAAGTTTTTCAAAGTCGTGTTCCTGTTCTACATAATCGAGCTCTGGCAAATTTTGTAAAAACGGATCATATACTTTTACTTTCATGTTTAAGGGAGACACTAACTTCATGAGTATGCTACCGATTGCCCCTAAACCAATTAAGCCCAACGTTTTGCCATAAAGCTCCACGCCATTTGCACTTGCTTTGTCCCAATGACCTTCTCGAATACGTTGGTCTAACCATGTGACTTCTCGAGCAACATTAAACATGAGTGCAAAAGCGTGTTCGGCAACAGATTGTGCATTTGCGCCTACTGCAATAGTGACAGGAATTTTTCGTTCAGCAGCAGCTTGAGTGTCAATTGTGTCAAACCCAACACCATGTTTTGCAATCACTTTCAAATTATCAGAAGCAAAAATCATATCTCTAGAAAGTTTGCCTGTTCGAACAATGATTGCATCAGGTTGTTCATCATGGATGAGTTTTTCCATTTCATCTTTTGCCATGTAGGGTTCAGTTGGAATCAACTGAATATCATGGGACTGAGCATACAGTAACGCATCTGAAGTTAATGTTGGCCCCGTGATAAGAACTTTACGTTTCATTTTGACTTGCACTCCATTTAAGTATTTTGAGCAAAATACGTCCTTAATAATCCATATTATTAAAACGTCATTTCAAAAAAATAGTCAATAGTAAAAATTATATTTAAAAAGCGAGTAAATTTTAGTTTAAATTTAATTAAAAATGAAATGACATTTCAAAAAAATGCTGTCATATTAATTTGCACAAGAAAACTGATCTAAGGGAAAAGTTATGGCAATTGGTTTTAGAGTGCTAAAAAACGACAGAAAAGTTGAGCAAAAATGGATTGAGCAATATCGAGATCTACCAGTCGCTAATGTCAGTGACTCAATGAATCGAATGACTTCAGGCGGGGCTCAATTAAGACCAATGCATAAAAAGGGATATCTTTGTGGGCCTGCCATTACAGTTAAGGCTCGTCCGGGTGACAACTTGATGTTGCACTATGCTATTGATATCGCCCAACCGGGAGACGTCATTGTGGTTGATGCGGGTGGAGGCCTAACCAATGCATTAATTGGAGAAATGATGGTTGCGTATGCCATTAAGAAAGGTATAGCTGGCATCGTTATTAATGGCGCGATTCGTGATTCAGCAGTAATTGGAGAGGGAGATTTTCCACTTTTTGCGGCAGGAATTTCACATCGAGGACCTTATAAAGACGGACCTGGGGAAATTAATGTTCCTATCGCAATCAATGGAATGGTAATTGAACCTGGTGACTTGATTTTAGGTGATGAAGATGGACTTTTAAGCGTGCCTTATACGGAAGTTGAAGAAGTTTATCTGAAAGCAAGCGCCAAACATGCCGCTGAACAAAAGCAATTAGAGCAAATCGCCGTAGGTGAAAATGACCGTAGCTGGGTGATTAACAGCTTAAAACAAAAAGGATGTGAATTACCGGAATAAGGTCATTCAAAGCTATTCAAACAGGAAGGGAACTAGCGAAGTCAATGATTGAGCTTCGTTAGCCTATCTAAAGTTAATTCAATAATCATTATTTTACTGATTGAAAAATAGGAAATTTCAATTCGGTCTATGTGATTTCGTCTAAAGGAAAAGGACATGAAATATAAAGGGATAATTTCTTTATCATTATTAATGAGTATTACTTTGCAGCAAGCCAAAGCTGAAAGCGAAGATAACTCAGCGCTAAATGAAAACATAATTAAATTACAACAGCAAATAGACTATCTCATGGAGAGGCAAAACTTAAATCAAAATAACGGATTGAATAAAGCACCTGAATTGAGTCAAAACAAAACATCAAACACTGATAAGCCTGTTTCGACTGATCAGACTAAAATTAAATTTTATGGAAATATACGTGTTGATGCTGCATATGATTTTGAAGGTTCAACGCGTTCTATTGCGAATAAAACAGGGTCAATACCATTAGACAATTCAAACTCAACAAGTAAATCATTAAATGTTTCTGCCGCGACTTCACGTGTAGGGGTGGATATTGTTAAGCCCACCTCGAAAGGAGATTTGGTTGGAAAGCTAGAAGCCGATTTCATGGGAAGTGGTGGTGATAACGGTAATGGTTCGGTTCGGGTTAGGCACGCTTATATTTCACTAGGAAATTGGTTAATTGGTCAGACGACTTCACCTTTTGTGAATAGTGATACAGCTCCACGTTTGGTTGATTTTACAGGTGCGATGGGCACAGGAACTCAGCGTAATATCCAAATCCGTTATCAGCACATCGTTGATGCCAAACAAAAACTATTAGTCGCTTTGGAAGGCGGTGATGTTGAAAATAAAAATGTAGAAGGTGGAAGCCGTTTTCCTGCATTAACCATGCGATATGAATTTAAAAATCCAGATTTTTTGGTTCAATTGCATGGCATGCTTCATGAAAATCGAGCAGTTTCTGACACGAATGAAGAGCAAACTAAACTTGCTTGGGGTGCTGGATTAGGCACAAAGTATAAGCTTTCTGAAAATGACTCAGTTGTGTTTAATTACTATCACATCGCTGGCGATAACCGTTACATGCTTTATTCAAAAGATAATGATACCTTCTACTTTGATCAAAATCGGATGTATTTAAGTGAATTTGATTCTATTGAGTTAGGGTATCTGCACAAATGGAATGAAAATTTACGTTCTTCTTTGTCCGTTGGTAGCCTTATCTATAAAGATTCAAATTTTTCAGAAAATAACCCTGATCAAAATAAAAGGCTAATCAATGCGAGCGTCAATTTATTTTGGACGCCTGTTGAGAAAGTCGATCTTGGTGTTGAATACACCCATGGAAAGAGAGAAACATTTTCAGATTTAGAAGGGAAACTATCCCGAATCAACTTATTAGGTCGATACAATTTTTAATGTAATTACAGCCACTTTAATATCAAAAGTGGCTTTCTTTTATCTGAGAAGGACCAATATTGTGGAACAAATTAATTATGCCAATGCAAGATCACAATTTTCAAAGGTTATGGAAAGAGTGCTGTTAGGTTACGCTGTAAAAATTACACGAAAAGAGAAAGATGCTGTGGTTCTAATCAGTGAAAAAGCATACCTTGAATATAAAAATGCAATGTTTGAGCTCAATAAATTAAAAAACAAAGATTTTTAACCTCCAACAATCCGCTTCTCAAGCATCTCCATAAAGGTTTTTAAAATAATATTGTGGTTTTTGCCTTTATGAGTAATTAAACAAATGGGTGTGCTGTAATGCATTTTTTCCTTTGAAACAGCTTGCATAAAACCATCTTCAACCCATTTTTTTGCATAGTGATCGGGTAAAAAACCCAAGAATTTTCCAGTTAAAATCAGAAATGCGATGCCTTCACGGTCACTTGCTGTCGCTTTACAGTCTAAAAGCTGATGCAACTTTGCCGCTTCTGGTGTGATGGCATAATTAGGAAGGATTGCTTGCCATGTTTTTAACTCATCTAAATTCATGTTGCTGCACTGGCTAAACAAGGGATGATTTTTGCCGCAATATAAAAATGAACTCTCGCTATATAAATCGAAATAGTCTAGACCAGACAATGGCGTCACAAGGGGGATAACGCCTGCGTGCAAACGGTTATCGAGCACACGGCATTCAATATCTGAAAGGGTGCTCATACTAATGTTAATAATAACTTCGGCATGTTTCTCTGCAAGTTGGGTCAACGTATTGGTGATATAGCCTCTAGGCATAGTCACAAGATTGTTAATAATACCGATATTAAACTCACCCTTAAGGCGGTTATGCATTTGGTTAACTTTGGAGCGGAAGTCTTCAATCGCTGCCGTAAGTACTTCGATATATTCTAAAATTTCTCGTCCTTCATCGGTCAGGGCAAATCCGGCACGGCCTCGCTGACATAGCCGAATGCCTAAACGATTTTCTAAATCACTCATATGCAAACTGATTGCAGAACGGCTAATGCCAAGAATGCTTTCTGCAGATGTAAAACTATGACAGTCGCAAACCGTTTTAAATATTTTAAGTAATTTAATATCAAAATCAGTGACTTGATTTAATTTTTTGGGTTTCATTTAGTTTTGTTTTTTTAAATCTAAACTCAAGATAATTTGAATTTATCAAACTTATCACGCTATGTACACTCAAACCATAATTTGAAAATAAACAGGAATGGTTATGTTTGATACGGATAAATTCAGTGACTCAGAGCATACTTTAGATGCGGTTCAAACTAATAATAATATGCACATAAATTATCAGGCACATTGGATGCCTTTCTCTGCAAATCGGAACTTTGCTAAAGATCCGCGCATGATTGTGGGCGCAAAAGGATCATACCTAATTGATGATTCGGGCCGTGAAATTTACGACTCACTCTCAGGCCTATGGACTTGTGGTGCTGGTCATACGCTTCCTGAAATTCAACAAGCGGTGAGTGCTCAATTAGGTCAGCTCGACTACTCGCCAGCTTTTCAGTTTGGTCATCCGTTGTCTTTTAAGTTGGCAGATAAAATTGTTCAGCATATGCCTGAAAAACTACAACACGTTTTTTTTACAAACTCGGGTTCAGAGTCGGCAGATACTGCCATCAAAATGGCACGTGCGTATTGGCGTATTAAAGGTAAACCGAGCAAAACCAAATTGATTGGTCGTGCACGTGGCTATCATGGTGTAAACGTTGCGGGAACAAGCTTAGGCGGTATTGGTGGCAACCGTAAAATGTTTGGTCAGCTTATGGATGTAGACCATTTACCGCATACCTTACAGCCGAATTTAACTTTTACCAAAGGCTGTGCAGAAACAGGTGGGGTAGAACTTGCCAATGAAATGCTTAAATTAATTGAGCTACATGATGCTTCCAATATTGCAGCTGTCATTGTGGAGCCTATTTCCGGTTCAGCAGGTTGTATTATACCGCCAACGGGCTATTTACAACGTTTAAGAGAGATCTGTGATCAGCATGACATCTTGTTAATTTTTGATGAGGTAATTACAGGTTTTGGCCGTTTAGGAACGTGGACGGGAGCAGAGTATTTTGGGGTAACACCAGATATTTTGAACTTTGCGAAACAGGTGACCAATGGTGCTATTCCTTTAGGTGGTGTGGTGGCAAGCCATGAAATTTACTCAGCCTTTATGCAACAAGACTTACCAGAGCATGCCATTGAATTTACCCATGGCTATACCTATTCGGCACATCCGGTTGCTTGTGCGGCTGCTTTAGCTGCGCTTGAAGTTTTAGAAAAGAAAAACCTGTTGGCTCAATCTGCGGCGTTAGCTCCAAGTTTTGAAAAAATGCTGCATGGTTTAAAAGGTGCGCCGCACATTTTAGATATTCGCAACTGTGGCTTGATTGGTGCGTTGCAGTTAGCTCCGCGTGATGGCGATGCCACAATCCGAGGCTTCGAGATTGGTATGAAACTTTGGAAAGAAGGGTTCTATGTTCGCTTTGGAGGCGACACGCTTCAGTTTGGCCCAATGTTTAACAGCACTGATGCAGATATTGACCGCTTATTGAATGCTGTTGGTGATGCACTTTATCAAGTGAGTTAAGGTTTATTAGGCTTTTACCGAGGTCTGTAATGTCAACAGACCCATCTTCAAAATCTAAATGAAAAATACAGTTTGATCTGAAAATTAATTGTAGTAAGGAGTAACAACAATGACAAATGGCCTAGAAGATTTTAGCTATGAAGAAGTTTCAATTGAAAATAGTACGCATAGTGAACAAGCCAAAAAAGTGCTAGGGCATTTCATTCAAGGAAGAATTGTATCTAAAACGGCAAGAAAACAGCCAGTTTACAATCCTGCGACGGGTGAAATTAGTAAAGAAGTCGAAATTGCAGATGCTCAAACGGTAAATGAAGCAGTTCAGGTAGCCGAGCAAGCATTTCCTGCATGGCGAGATACACCAGTCATTAAACGTGCACGAGTTATGTTTAAGTTTAAACAATTATTAGAGCAAAATGCTGAAAAGATTTGCGCTTTGATTGGACAAGAGCACGGTAAAATTTCTCATGATGCTCAAGGCGAATTACAACGTGGTATTGAAAATGTTGAATACGCTTGCGGTGCACCAGAGCTTTTAAAAGGGGAATATTCAAAAAATGTCGGTCCAGATATCGACTCATGGAGCGAGTTCCAACCGTTAGGTATTGTCGCTGGGATCACACCGTTTAACTTCCCAGCTATGGTGGCTTTGTGGATGTTCCCAATGGCACTGGTTTGCGGTAATTGTTTTATTTTAAAACCTTCTGAAAAAGCGCCTTCTGTGGTTTTATACCTTGCAGAATTATTAAAACAGGCAGGTTTACCTGACGGCGTGTTTAACGTTGTAAATGGTGACAAAGAAGCGGTAGATGCCTTATTGCATCATCCACGCATTCAGGCAGTCAGCTTTGTGGGTTCAACACCAATTGCTGAATATATTTACCGTACTGCAACATCCACGGGTAAACGTTGCCAAGCATTAGGTGGGGCAAAAAACCATGCGATTATTATGCCTGATGCCGATATTGATAACGTAGTAGCTTCATTGTTAGGCGCAGCTTTTGGTTCTTCAGGTGAACGTTGTATGGCATTGTCAGTAGCAGTAGCCATTGGTGATGAAGTTGCCGATGTTGTGATTGATAAGCTGACTCAAGAAATGAAAAAATTGAAGTTCGGTAACTATGCAGATGCAAACAACGACTTTGGGCCACTTATTACCCAAGCACATAAAGACAAGGTACAAGCCTATATTCAAAGTGCAGAACAACAAGGCGCAAAAATTGTGGTTGATGGTCGTGATGCAAAACCGACAGGTTACGAAAAAGGTTTCTTTGTTGGACCAACTTTAATTGATCAAGTCACACCAAACATGACCAGCTACCAGCAAGAGATTTTTGGTCCTGTGTTGCAAGTTATGCGTGTGAATACTATGCAAGAAGCCATACAACTCATTAACGACCATGAATATGGCAACGGTACTTGTATCTATACCCGTGATGGGGAAGCAGCACGCTATTTTAGCAGTCATATTCAAGTTGGTATGGTGGGTATTAATGTGCCTTTACCGGTACCTGTTGCTTACCATAGTTTTGGTGGTTGGAAGCGTTCATTATTTGGTGATTTACATGCTTATGGTCCAGATGGTGTCCGTTTCTACACACGCCGTAAAACTATTACGCAACGTTGGCCGTCTGCTCAGGTCCGTGAAGCAAAACAATTTTCAATGCCAACTTTAAATTAATTATTGCAACAAGGGGAAAACAATAAGTTTTCCCTTTTTCATTACCGTAGGATTTTAAACATGTAATAGATTGTTTTTATAGATATATTTTTAAGGATTGAAATATGGATAATGATACAACAAAAAAATTAGGCGAAGGACTTTCAAATCGCCATATCACAATGATTAGTATTGGCGGTGTTATTGGTGCAGGTTTATTTGTCGGTTCATCTTCTGCAATTGCCAAGGCCGGCCCAGCGGTGATTCTTGCATATCTGATTACCAGTATTATGGTATTTCTGGTGATGCGAATGTTAGGTGAAATGGCCGTTTTAGAGCCGGACACTGGTTCATTTTCTACATATGCCCGTAAAGCGATTGGCCCGTGGGCAGGCTTTACAATAGGCTGGTTATATTGGTGGTTTTGGGTGCTTGCAATTCCTGTAGAAGCCATTGCAGGTGCTGAAATTTTACACTCATGGTTCCCGAACGTTTCAGTTTCTATCTATGCATTCTGTTTTATTGTGTTCTTAAGCTTAGCCAACTTTTTTAGTACCAAAAGTTTTGGTGAGTTTGAGTTCTGGTTTTCTTTGGTCAAAGTAGTGGCCATTATCGGTTTCATTATTATTGGTATTTTGGCAATTTCAGGTATTTGGCCTTTAGCTAAAAATGTTAGCGGTGTTGCCAATTTATACAATAATGCCGGTTTTATGCCGCACGGTATGGGAGGTATTTTATCGGCAATTTTAATTACGGCATTTTCATTCTTTGGTGTAGAAATTGTCTCAATTGCAGCAGCGGAATCATCAAACCCTAAACAGAAAATCAGACGCGCTACCAATTTGGTGTTGTACCGTATTATCCTTTTCTTTGTGGTCTCAATGTTTATTGCCGTTTCACTTGTCGATTGGCGTTCACCAGATTTACAGAAGTACGGGACATTCCAATACGTTTTAATGAGCTTGAACGTACCGGGCACTAAACTCATCATTGATACGGTCGTGTTTATCGCCGTTGCGAGTTGTATGAATGCTGCGATTTATACGTCCTCTCGTATGCTATTTCGTTTGGGCACTCGTAGTGAAGCGCCACAAGCCGTAACTAAAATCAATTATGCGGGTGTACCTGCAATTGCAGTATTTTCTTCAACTTTCATTGGTTTAGTGTGTTGTGTCATTAACTATGTATTCCCTGGAAAAGTATTTGGCTTATTGCTCTCAAGCACAGGGTCAATTGCATTACTGGTGTACTTGGTTATTGCGTTCTCACAACTACGTTTAAGACATAAGCTCGAGGCAGCTGGAGCGGAAATACCATTTAAAATGTGGTTATTCCCATGGCTGACTTGGTTTGTCATTATTATTATTTTAAGTGTGTTGGCTTATATGTTCTTCTCGCCAGCATATAGTTATGAAACGACTTTATCTTTAGGGGTAACTTCGCTTGTGGTGGTTTGTGGATTGTTCGTCACGCGAAAGCGTAAAGCAACCAGATCGGTTGCCATGAATTTAGATTAATTAAAAAAGAGTTTAAAGACTTTGTGTAGTGAAATTTTATTCATCTATGCAAAGTCTTTTTGTTTTTATTAGATTTTTAATCGTGTCTGTTAAATTTTCTATTCAGAAAAAAGTTCAAAACATACTCTTCTTAACCACTGGTTGCTTGGTGTTTGGTGAACTCGTGCATGCCAATGCTGCTTTACGCTATAAGTCGGAAAATGATAAGGCGGTTCTAAAACTTTTAAGCCACCTCTGACTAAAAGCACCTGACTTAAATAATGAGGAATAGTCGCAATCGCGTCTGTGTCTTGAACAACCAAGCCAACCCCTAAATAGCTTGGCAAACGAACCAGAATATTTCGGTTTACTCCCAGTTTTTGTAACTCATGCTCCAGCACATAGTGTCCACCCGTTGCGAAAATATCGACATGCAGCTCTTGGCGAAATTCCTGGTCTGAAAGCGTTGTGCCTGTAAGCCTTGGGTGTTCTTTACTGGCAATACAAATATAACGTTGCTGGAAAAGTGTTTGCTGATAAAAACCTGCTTCAAGTTGAGGCAAAAAACCAATGGCTAAATCAATGTCTCCATTTGACATCATGACTGGTGTATTGGCATCAATAGGGACAATTTCTAAGCGAATATTAGGTGCATGAGCACGTAAATAATTGATCAGTTTAGGTAATAAAACCAGATGGCTAATATCAGTCATGCTGATTTTAAATTGATAATTTGAAGTCTGAGGGTCAAATTCAATATTGTAGTTTTGAACCAGTTTTAGTCGGTTCAGAATTTCTACAACCAGCGGATATATTTGTTTAGATAACTCAGTAGGTTGCATCTTATTTTCGATACGAACAAAAAGTGGGTCCTGAAAATGCTCACGTAATTTATTTAACGCAATACTTAAAGTCGGTTGTCCGATTTCAAGCTGTTCAGCAGCTTTAGATACACTGCTATGTTTATAAATTTCAAAGAAAATTTGTAAAAGTCGAGTATCAAGATCAAACACTTTTTAATTTCCTTGTATTGATTTTATCAATACAGACTATTGTTTTTTGTGCATGGATTCAACAATTTTCGATTGTTACATTGATGATCAAGGAAGAATAGGCCGTAAAAGTACAAAGTATTCTTGTACCAATTGGCCTTAAATAGAGGATCTGAAATGGAACAGTTAGCAACGCTAGATGACTTGCCGAAACGTTATCTTGGTCAACTTGAAGAATCAAATTTAGTCCCTTTATGGCCAAGTTTACGCAATGTATTACCTCCGCATAAACCGATGCCGCAGACGATAGCGACCGCATGGTATTTTCAGAATATTAAACCTTTATTGCTCGAAGCAGGTGAGTTAACACCAATTGAAAAAGCTGAACGCCGTGTATTGGTTTTAGCAAATCCCGGACATGGTCTGGAAAATATGAAAGCCAGTTCGGTCATGTATCTTGGCATGCAGCTTTTATTACCAAAAGAGTGGGCGCCATCACATCGACATACCCCAAATGCAGTGCGTCTGATTGTTGAAGGTGAAGGGGCGTATACGACTGTTGAAGGTCAAAAATGCATGATGGAGCATGGGGATTTAATCCTTACACCATCAGGGCTTTGGCATGAACATGGACATGAGGGTGATGAGCCTGTGATCTGGTTAGATGTACTGGATTTACCTTTGGTTTATTACATGGAAGCTTCTTATGTACAACCGGGTGAAATCCAAAAAGTGACCAGTGCCGGAAGTGCCCATCATTATGGTACTGGTATTGTGCCAACTGCACATTTTACCCGTGAAAATGCCTCGTATCCGATCATGCGTTACTCTTGGAAAGAAACCAAAAAAGTTTTGCATGCGCTTGCAGATGATAAAAACCATCAAGCCCCAATTCAGGTGACTTACATCAATCCTGAAACTGGTGATGATTGTCAAAATATTATTGGTTACTCGGCAATGATGCTACGACCGGACGAAACCGTGCAGTTACAGCCTCGTTCAACAGCACAAGTATTCCATGTCATTGATGGTCAGCTCCAAGTCAAAATTGATCAGAAAGATTTCAATTTAAATAAAGCTGATACGGCATGTGCACCATGTTTTTCTCATATTGATTTAATCAATACCTCAGATCAACCATGTTATTTGTTTATTGCAGATGAAGCGCCCTTACAACGGAAACTAGGTTTGTACTCTGTGCGTGAGCGCCAGTAAATAGAATATTTTATAAGGATATAAATCATGTCAAATACTCAACAACCGATATTAATTGCTGGTGGCGGCATTGGAGGGTTTGCAGCTGCACTCGCTTTAGCAAAACAAGGTTTTAAGGTACAAGTTTTTGAACAGGCCCCTGAAATTGGTGAGATTGGTGCTGGAATTCAATTAGGTCCGAACGCATTTCATGCCTTTGATGCGCTAGGAATTGGTGAAATTGCTCGCAGTAAAGCAGTCTATACCGACTATATGGTCATGCATGATGCGATTGATGAATATCAGGTCGGCAAAATTCCAACCGATGAAAAGTTTCGTGAACGTTTTGGTAATCCATATGCGGTGATTCACCGTGCCGATATTCATGGTTCATTGGTGGAAGGCGCTAAACAATACGGCAACTTGGAAATTATCACTAATTGTCATATTCAAAAAGTTGACCAAGATGAGGCTGGCGTAACGATTACCGATCAAAACGGTACGCAATATCATGGTCAGGCACTTATCGGTGCTGATGGGGTTAAATCCGTTGTGCGTGACACTTATGTGGGTGACCCTGCATTGGTTACAGGTCATGTGGTTTATCGTGCTGTTGTACCTGAAAGCGAGTTTCCCGAAGACTTGAAATGGAATGCAGCCAGTATTTGGGTAGGGCCAAATTGCCACCTTGTGCATTATCCACTACGCGGCGGAAAGGAATATAACGTTGTAGTGACGTTCCATAGCCGTGAGCAAGAACAGTGGGGCGTAACCGATGGTTCAAAAGAAGAGGTGCTGTCTTATTTTCAAGGAATTTGTCCGAAAGCTCGTCAATTGATTGAGTTACCTAAAAGCTGGCGCCGCTGGGCAACCGCAGACCGTGAACCGATTGAAACATGGACTTTTGGCCGTGTGACATTACTTGGTGATGCAGCACATCCAACCACGCAATATATGGCGCAAGGTGCATGTATGGCGATGGAAGACGCCGTAACTTTAGGTGAAGCGTTACGTGTTACCGACCATGACATTTTAAAAGCTTTTGATATTTATCAAAAAGCACGTGTGGTACGTACAGCACGCATTGTTTTGTCTTCACGTGAAATGGGCAAAATTTACCATGCCAAAGGTGTACAACGCTTGGTTCGAAACGATTTGTGGCGTGGACGTCCTACTGAGCGTTTTTATGATGCAATGGAGTGGTTGTATGGCTGGAATGTCAATAACTGCCTTGATGCAGTGAAAAACTATCAAGGGAATGTAGCATGAAACTTTATAGCTTTTTCCGTAGTGGCACATCGCATCGAACCCGCATTGTGTTGAACCTTAAAGGTTTGGCTTATGAAGCAGCTTATATCTCGCTCGCTAAAAACGAACACCATCAAGCTGCTTTTAAAGCTTTAAATCCGCAAGGGTTTGTACCCGTACTTGAAACTGAAGCGGGAAACTTGTTGCAAAGTCCAGCCATTATCGAATGGCTAGAAGAACAATATCCCGAACCTGCTTTATTGCCTACAGATGCATTGGGTCGTGAAAAAGTTCGTGCCATTGCTGCATTAGTTGGATGCGATGTTCACCCCTTAAACAACAAGCGTGTTCTTGAATATTTACGCCAGAACTTAGAGTTGGATGATGCACAAATCAATGCATGGTGTGCCAAGTGGATTCAGGATGGATTTGCTGCTTTAGAGCATATTTTGGAACAAGACCAGAATCGTGAAAAGTTCTGCTATGGCAAGCAACCGACCATTGCAGATGCCTATTTAGTTCCACAAGTTGTTTCTGCTGAGCGTTTTAAAGTCGATTTATCGGCTTATCCAAACATTAATGAAATTTACCAACATTGCATGACCTTAGAAGCATTTCAAAAAGCAGCACCTGAACAGCAGGCTGATGCATTTTGAGTCGTGATTAACTTAATAGAAGGAATTCATATATGTCATTTATTTTTGAACCAATGACCACTGCGGGTCTATTTATTCACGGCTCAGAGCATAAATTTCCAGTACGCCGTGTGTATTGTGTCGGCCGTAACTATGCTGCTCATGCTCGTGAAATGGGTTTTGACCCAGACCGTGAACCACCATTTTTCTTTTGTAAGCCAAATGATCTTGAGTCGGTTGTTCCGGTAAATACAGATGCGGTCGATATTCCATATCCTTCTGAAACTTCAAATTTTCATTATGAAATCGAGTTGGTCGTTGCAATTGGTAAAGATGCCAAAAATGTCTCGGTTGAGGAGGCAGTGAACTATATCTATGGCTATGCCGTTGGTTTAGATATGACACGCCGTGATTTACAGATGGCAATGCGTGAAAAAGGTCGACCATGGGAAATCGGTAAGGCTTTTGATTTTTCTGCACCAGTTGGTCCAATTCATCCGATTACTCAAACGGGTGAAATTAATAGTGCCGAAATCCATTTAACGGTAAATGGTAAAACCGAACAGCACAGCGATGTCAGTCACTTGATTTGGTCTGTGGCCGAAACGATTGCCAATTTGTCTACATTATTTGAACTAAAAGCAGGTGATTTGATTTTTACAGGAACTCCAGAAGGCGTGGGTGCGGTAGTGAAAGGTGATGTTATGCGTGCAGACATCACTGGACTGACTGGAATTACGGTGAATGTGAAATAAATCAAATTGATCTGATTTATTGAAATAGGTGCTCAACCTAAATAAAAAATACAGTTGGGCGCCTTTGCTAAGGATTGCATATACGCCAATGTATTGGCGAAAGGAGCTCTCATGTCTCAAAACTCTATAGACGTACAAAGTTTCATCGATGAAATACCGCTATCGTCTTTGCAAAAATTAATCATGTGGTTGTGTTTTTTGATTGTTGCGATTGATGGGTTTGATACTGCAGCAGTTGGGTTTATTGCACCTGCTTTAAAGGCAGAATGGGGGTTGCAAGCAACCGATTTGGCACCTTTATTTGGCGCTGGCTTGTTTGGACTGATGGCTGGTGCACTCATTTTCGGACCGTTATCCGATAAATTAGGCCGTAAACCGATTTTGATTGGGTCGGTCATTATGTTTGGAATTGCCAGTGTTTTTGCCTCTTTTTCAGCAGATTTACAAACTCTGATTATTTGGAGATTTCTCACTGGTTTGGGTCTAGGTGGGGCTTTACCCAATGCAATTACTTTAACTTCTGAATATGCGCCTACATCTCGCCGTTCTAATTTAGTGACCATGATGTTCTGTGGTTTTACCATTGGTTCTGCTCTTGGTGGCATTTTTTCAGCTCAGCTACTTCCTCATATTGGTTGGCACGGTATTTTGCTCATTGGGGGAGTCTTACCTTTAGCGACTGTACCTTTCTTATATTTTTTATTACCTGAGTCTATTCGATTTTTAGTGCTTAAAAAGAAGAGCACCGAGAAAATTGAAAAGATTATTCATCGTATCGCACCGCATTTAAATAGCACACCAACTTTGGTTCCAACAGTCAATGAAGTTGAAAAATCAAGTTTGAAAGATTTGTTTAATAAAGGCTTTGCTTTGGGTACTTTTTTGATTTGGTTTACCTTTTTTATGAGCCTTCTCATTATTTATATGATTTCAAGTTGGATGCCTACTTTATTAACCAATGAGGGCTTTAATTTATCCAATGCGTCATGGCTTACTTCAATTTTCCAAATAGGTGGAACCATTGGTGCGATTGTCTTAGGCCTACTAATGGATAAGATGGATGCAACCAAAATTTTAAGTACGGCTTATGTTTTTGGCGGATTCTTCCTGATTTGTTTAGGGTTTGGAATTGAACAGGCAAATACGGCTTTATTGATGTTTGCCATGTTTGGGGTAGGTGCAGGAATTAGTGGTTCGCAAGTGGGAGCAAATGCTTTTGCATCTAGTTTTTATCCAACACATTGCCGTGCAACAGGGGTAAGTTGGGCCAATGCAGTAGGGCGCTCAGGTTCGATTGTGGGATCAATTATGGGCGGCTGGTTAATGTCATTAAATCTCTCTAGTTTTGAAATTTTAAGTATTTTAGCGATACCTGCATTTTGTGCCGCGGTTTCGTTGTTACTCATTAAACGTTTAAAGAAAAATCGGTCTCAAGTTTTAGTCGCTTCGAATTGAGATAAGGCTATCGCACCGAACAAATATATGTCTGTGCCAAAGGATGGCGCAGAAAATAATTAAAGGATGATTTATTTCATGAAATATTTAAAAACCCCATATTTAAAGTTTTCTACTCTTTTATTTATCTGTAGTGGTTATTCGTTGTTGTGGGCAGCAGATATCTCTCAACAAAGCGAAGACGAATGGAAGTTCACGCTAAAGAATGCCTATATCAACCGTAATTTTGATAGTGATGCCTTAAAAGATACTGGCAGTTGGTCTCAGGCAGCATCGCTATTTTATAAATCGAAAATGCATGACACCCCTCTGCAAATTGCAGACAAGTCCATTACGATTGGTGCAGATGCTTCTGTACAATACGCCGTGCGCTTGAGTTCAGACAAACATGTTGCGGACACGGTTTTGCCTTTTAATAAAGAAACTCAGTCACAAGCATCCGACTTCTTAAAATACGGCGCAACTTTAAAACTAGGTTATGACAAAACCCTTTTAAGTGTCGGTGAACTCTGGTTAGACCTGCCTGTAACGGCTGTGGATGCCAGCCGACAATTACTTGCCTCTTATTGGGGAACCAATCTTAAGTCGCAACTTTCAGATCAACTCTATGCCGAAATTGGACGGGTTGAAAAAGTCTCTCCACGAAATGAAGAAGATTTTAAAAAGTTTTCTTTCACAGCGAACGGCATTACCAAAGAATCTGATGGCTTAAATTACATAGATCTGCGTTATCAATTTACGCCGTCTTTAAAAGGTGAATATTACTTTGGTAATTTAGAAGACCTCTACAACAAACACTATGTAGGACTTGAGCACAATTGGAAACAGCCTAACTTTGCGCTTACATCTAAGTTTAAGTACTTCAATGCAAAAGATGATGGCAACACTTTTGATATTGATGCTCAAAACATTGGAGTGCTAGAAACGCTCAAAGTAAAAAACCATACCTTTGGCTTGGGGTACCAGCAGATTATCGGTGAGTCGGCTTATCCATTACCAGATGGTTTCTTACCAGAGACCTATTTCATTAACTGGAATGCAACGGGTTTCTTTAAAGAAGATGAAAAGTCGTACCATGTCATGTACGGCTATGACTTTAAAGATTATGTTCCGGACCTAAATGCGATGGTGAAATATGTTTACGGCCATGACTTTAAAGCTGCCAATGGTGAGAAAAACCATGAAACTGAGTCGAATGTGATTTTAAATTATGCGTTTCAGCAGCCATTCTTAAAAGGCGTCGCTCTTCAATACATTCGTATTGATTACAACGTAAAACATGGCAATGACTTTGGTGAAGATCGTCTATTTGTCAACTACACCAAAAAGTTTTAAAGACTTTTTAAAACTCATCATTAAAAAAGAGACCATAAAAGGTCTCTTTTTTCTCTCATGTTCCAAGATTTAGACTAACTATTTAGTCGTATCTATTGATACTAAAACAGATAAACCAGGACGTAATAATTTAACATCTTTTTGATTTTCAATGAGCTTGATGCGTACAGGAAGGCGTTGAACAATCTTGGTAAAGTTACCAGTCGCATTGGTTGCAGAGATCGGAGAGAAAAATGCGCCAGTAGAAGGAGAGAAGCTGTCTACCACACCTTTTAGCTCAACGTTATAAGCATCTACATAGACATTAACAGGTTGTCCGATCTTGATCTTTTTTAACTCAATTTCACGGAAGTTGGCTTCTACATAAACCTGATCTAAAGGAACAACCACCATGAGTGGATTACCAGCACTCACAAAGTTACCTACATTAGCTGACTTTTGACCAATCATTCCATCAATAGGTGCACGAACCTCTGTATAGCTCAAATTCAGTTTTGCTTTATCAAGCGCCGCTTGGGCTTGTTTAAGGGCTGCTTGTTTGGCTTGTACCTGAATCTTGTATTGGTTGAGCTGATACTGTGCATCAATCACTTTTTCTTTACTGCTGTCTAAGTCAGCATATTGTTCAGTCAAAGTAGTCTTAGATTGCTGTGTAATTAATCTAGATTCCGCTCCAAGTGCCTGTAGTTGCTCATAACGCGCCGTATTATCTTTTGTGAGTTTAATTCCAGCTTCTACTTTTCTCAGCTGTGCTTCAGTTTCTCGAATAACAGTGGGTTGTCTATCCACTGCGAGCATTGCTTCACTCAGGTCAGCTTGCGCTTTTGCATAATTAGATTCAGCTTCTGCCAAAGCAGCTTGATAATCCCGTGCATCAATCCGCGCTAAAAGTTGGCCTTTTTTTACGGTCTGATGATCTTTAATGTAAATTTCCTCAATGTTTCCAGATACTTTGGGGGCAATGGTTGAGTACTCTACATCTACACGTGCATCGTCTGTTTCAACAACCGAAGAGGGTAAAAATATAAGTTTTAAAACCCACAAAATAGATGCTAAGACAATAATAAACGCAATAACCATAACCCAATGCTTTTTGAGAAATTGCACCTTGGTTAACTTGGGTGGTTCGGTATGGGTGGTGTCTTGGGCTTCGAGAGTACTCATAAAGATTTTCCTGAGTTATGACTATTCATTAACTTAATGAGAGCAATACGTGGCGGATAAGTTCGAACTGGCAAAATCAACATCACGATGAATAAAATAGCGGTAAGGCCAGCTAAGATGAGATATTGATCGCTAATAACTAAAACTGATTGTTGCGCTTGAATCGCAGAATTTAGGGCAGATAAACCACCTGAAACACGATCTGCGCCATTTGCCGTGAGCACAGGTGGAGTAAGTGGGTTAATAACAGGACCTTGAATATTTTGGAAAACATGTTGGGCAGTATTTTCAATCAGTCGTGTTGAATGGTATTCACCGCGAACTCGATTGACCCAGTCCAAAATACAAACACCCAGTACACCGCTAATAGCACGCGGGGTATTAATCATAGGGGATGCATAAATTGCCATAGTTGGGTGAACACTGTTTGTCCCCATCATTAAGAGCGAGAGCACGACACAGGTTTGCCCCAGACATGAGATTGCATGCCAAAAATAAAATTGGTCTTGATTCCATGTGGTATCAAGTTGACTTGCACCTAGGCAACCCGCAATGACCAGAAGTAAACCAAATCCGTGTACATATCGGCTATCCACCCAAGCTTGATTTAAAAGCTTCACAACAATAGGAATATAGATAAATTGCAGGGCCGCAATTTGTAAGCCAATCCACATGGTCTGAGTGGGTTTATAGCTATGCACTGCACTTAAGTAATTGAGTGGTAATGTGCTGGTGGACATACCAATAATGACAAAGCAAAAGAGTGCGAAAACAGCATAAGCAAAATTTCTGATTTCGAGCATTTGCGGTTTAATGAGTGGTGACGGATAACGCCATTCATGTATAAAAAACCAAGGTAAAGTAATCGCACTAATTAAGGCTAATACACAAATTAATTGGGAATGGAACCAATCTAAGTGATTGCCATGCAATAATATGGTGCTCAGGCTCGCTAAGCTAATAATCGCTAAAATGGCACCCATCCAATCGTAAGTTTTTATTCTTGAATAATTCAATGGATCTTGAGGAATACCGAAATACACCAGAGCAGCACTTAACGCACAAAAAGGAATGGTTTGGAAAAATATCATCTTCCAGCCAATTACATCTAAATAAAAAGCAGAGAGTGCAGCACTTAGGTTAGGAAAGAATGTTGCTGTTAATGCGTAGCAGGCGAGACCCCATAGCCGAATGTCAGGTCCTAAAAATCTAAGCGCACAGGCCATGAGCAAAGGAATGGTTAGACCATTGGCGAGCCCTTGTAAGCCACGCAATAAATAAAATATTTCGATATTTGGACTAAAAGGAATTAAAACGCTAGAAAAGAGGCAAAGTCCTATAGCAAAAAGAAGAACTCTGCGCATAGAAAAAATGACTGCCCAACTCGTAGACAGGATCATTCCAATAATCATCGCACTTGCGTAAATACTGTTAACCCAATAACCCGAGTCGACACTAATGCCCATTGCACCTCGAATATCGACTAAGGTAATGCTGGTGATTCGGTTGTTAAATTCAACAGTCATTGCAGCAAATATTGCACCTGCTAAACCGATGAGTGGTTTTGTATTCATTTTTTACCTTAAATCTTAAACATCCATTCATTGCACGGAGCAGATATTTACTGAACTGTACCGATCGGTACTCTACTCTTTAATTAAATTTCCGTCAATTCTCGATTTTGAACTTTTCGATGAGTTACACTTAGAACGAAATCGCTAAAATTTTTATAAGGTCAATATGTCTGGTTTAACGAAAGCTCATGAAAAAGATCAAAAAATTCTGGATGCAGCAACAAAGTTTTTTTTGATCCACGGCTTTAGTGGCACAACGACAGACATGATTCAAAAGGAAGCAGGGGTTTCAAAAGCAACGATGTATGGTTGCTATAAGAATAAAGAAGCGATGTTTGCAGCGGTGATTGAACGTCAATGTACCAACATGCAAAAACAAATTATTTTAGTTGAGACAAAAGCCGACAATTTACGCTCAGCACTAACTGAAATTGGGAAGACCTATCTGTGTTTTATATTATCGCATTCAGGCTTGGCGTTTTTTAGGGTTTGTATTGCAGAAGCGGTAAGGTTCCCAGAGTTATCTGAAAAATTCTTTGAATTGGGTCCACAGCGTCTAGCAAATATCATTGCAGGCTATCTAAAAAAATCCGTTAAACAGGGCGAAATTGAATTAAGCTCTTCTTCAGAAGTTGCTGCGAATATATTTTTATCGCTATTAAGAAGTGATGCTCATCTAAAATGTTTGACGCATCCTGATTATTTAATATCAGAGAATGAAATTAGTACTTGGGTTGAATATGCAGTTGGTTTTTTTCTGAAAAATATCAATTACAATGAGAAGTTAAAATAATTTTATAAGTACTTCTGGTCGAAAAATTGGCAAGTTCTTTTCTTTATTTAAAAAGTCTAGCAATGGTTTTCCCATTGTTACTCGTCCAGAAAATTGAAAATATCTAAGATAGAGACCCATAGAAAATTCAAGCTAAAGTATCCTTTAGCAATGATTTCAACCTAGCAGCACTTGATAGAACCTAACAATCAAGTGCTATATTTTTAACTTTATATAAACCAAATTATTCGATGTGCTGGTGTAAATTTGGAGGTTCTAACTCCTAGTCTCTTTAAAAAGTGAGCGTTACGTGAGAAGAGTAATTTTAGCTGCTACATTAAGTTTTGCCGTACTAGGTCTGCAAGGTTGTCTTTCTTTGCCTAAGAAAGTTGATGAAAAACCTGCTGAAAAGAAAAACGAGTATTTTTCAGAAATTGTTAAATTCAAAGGTTTAAGCCAAACGCAAATTTATGATGCTTCTAAAAACTGGCGAAACAATGTTGTGGATTATGTTTCAAGCCGAAAGATTATTCAGGCAGATGACAATAATAAAGTACTGACAATTAAAGGACATGCAGGGCTAAAATTTGATAATTGTATGGACTGTCTAAGCAGAAATATGATTAAGGTCGCGGATGATTCCTTTAATTATATTTTGAAAATAGAAGTTAAAGATCATCAAGCTAAGCTTACTTTTAGCAATATAGAACCTCGTGACAATCGTAATAATCATTTTTATAAAGATAAAAATGCAGCCATAAAAAATCAGTTAAAGAACATTGTGGAAGGCTATAAATTTCATATCTTACATCCGAATGCTCAGCCTAAAGGTGCGAGTCCAATGTAGTTTTTTACATTGGCTTATAAAAATATAGTTAAAAAGTCAGATAGGCCTATGAGAGATAAATGTCTAACTAAAATAGGCATTTATCTTTGCTAAGTAGGTGATGTATATCTCTTTAATATAAAAAAAATAAATATTGCATATAAATATCTTGAATAAATGTTAATTTCCTGTATGCTTAACTTAACTAGAAAAAAGACTTGTAGTAAATCTTCTTTAAGTATCGCAGTTTTAGTCATAATCCTTCGTTTTTTTCAGATCTTAAGCTCAATTCGTTATTATTTTTTCAAAGTTATATTTGTCATTTAAAATGACTCAAATTATTAAAATCAAAGGATATATTATGTCTAATACAAGTAATGGTACAGTAAAGTGGTTTAACGAAACTAAAGGTTTTGGTTTTATTCAACAAGAATCTGGTCCAGATGTGTTTGCCCATTTTAAAGAAATTGCTTCTTCTGGCTTCAAAACTTTATATGAAGGTCAGCAAGTAACTTTTAATATCGCTCAAGGCCAAAAAGGTCCAAGTGCTGTGAATATTATTCCACAGTAATAAGCGACAAAAAAAGCCCTGAATCATCAGGGCTTTTTTTATTTATTGTGAATCAACTTTTACCTGACGATGAATTAATCTTAATTCTAAATTTTCCAAGCTAACGACCTGATCATTTGAATCAACCAGCTTTAGTTTAAGTAAATCATTTGTTTTTTTGTGGAAAACTCTAACTACATCTTGATCAGCTTCAATAAAGTTGCTGCCAGATTCAAGCATTGCAAGTAATACAATATTTAAGCTTCTACCTTTTGGTGTGAGTAAATACTCTTTGCGCTCTCTAACGCCGATTTCCTTATAAATAGATAATTCAAATATTTCTAATTGAATAAGATGTTTTAGTCGATTAGATAAAATTTGCTTTGATATGCCTGTATTTTCTAAAAATTCATTAAATTTAGTTACCCCATAAAAAGCTTCTCTTAATAAGAGGATGGTCCACGTGTCATTCAATATTTCAGCAATTTGAAAAATTCCGCACACATCTGCCGAGAATTTATTATTTGGAATAATTTGATTTGACATTCAGTGGGGCTCCAATTAGCATGAGTCTACAATTTAGACCTAGGGTTAATTCAGGTAGCATTATGCCATTTATAAATATACAAACAATAGAAGGCTTACTAGATAAAGAAAGTAAGGCTGAGCTTTTTAAGCGAATAGCAGATTTATTTGTAGAGATCGAAGGAAAGGGAAATGCTGCTTTTCGGGAGCATGTCTGGATACGAATTGATGAGTATCCTCCTGAGCAGTGGCAATTAGGCCACTTGCGACCAACAAAAGAGATGATTGAAATAATATCTAAAGCTAACTAACTATTATTCTTCCAATGGTGTTCGGTGTAGAAATACCGACATAACAAACCTGAATTATTTTTAGGGTAATTCGGGTTATAAAAAATTAATCTGCTAAATGCTTGTCTATTTTTATACGCTCTTTATATCTACCGACGGCGAAACGCCAAAAAAGCGTTTATATTCTCTAGAAAATTGTGACAAACTTTCATAGCCTACTTGCATGCTTGTAGATGAAATATCGCATTCTTCAGTGATTAATAAGCGCCGTGCTTCGGTCAGTCTCATTCTTTTTTGATATTGTAAGGGGCTCATTGAAGTAATATCACGAAAATGCTGATGAAAACTTGAAGCGCTCATCCCCATTGTGCTTGCAAGTTCTTCAATGCTAAATGATTTTGCAAAATTTGTTTTCAACCATTCAATGGCTTTCACAATTCGATGGCCCGTAGTTCCTGCCGCTACAATTCGTTTCAGCCGATCACCTTGTGGACTCATCAATAAACGATAAAAAATTTCCTTAATAATAAGGGGAGACAAGATTGGAATGTCTTGTGGTGTGTCTAGTAGTTTTAATAACCGTATAAAAGCATCATTCAGTTCCGAATTTACGACCCCAACAGCCATTCCTTTTTTTTCAGTATTGGTATCTTTAAAAGGAATATGGGCTTCAAGCATGATTTGGGCAAGCACATAAGGGTCTAGTCGTAGCACTATTGAAAGATAAGGTTGTTCAACCGAAGCTTCAAGAACTTGAGCAATCACAGGCAGATCAATTGCGGTAAAAAGGAAATGATTTGAATCATAGGTGTAGGCTTCTTCGCTAAGAATCACCTGTTTTTTCCCTTGAGCAACCATACAGAGACTGGCATCCATCATGCTGCTATTTGTTTGGGTCAGTGTTTCCGCACGAAATAAAGTCAGTCCCATAATAGGCGTTTCGAATGTACCTTTTTCACGGGTCCATTGATCGATAAGTTGAGCCAGTGTTTCATTATTGCCTAGAGACATATTCGTCATTCAGATTTCACCTATTGTCATCTGTGTTTTTATTGTAGGCATTTCAAATAAGAAAAATAGAGAGAATTGCAACAATTCGGAGGATTAGGCAAATCTGTGAGAGGAATAGAACAACACCTTACAGTTTTCATTTTTATACTGATGAACATGGCAAAAAAGTCGATTGATTAAAGCCTGTTGATTCACCGTTTCCACAACGTATTCACGGCTTTTCAAAATCTATAGCCATCAATGAATGTTCAACGAACAAATCGTCTTTATTTAAACATTAAACATGAGAGAAAAAATATGACAATTGAAGTTTTAGGTTATGCCGCGCTGTCATCAGAAACTCCTTTAGTTCCGTTTAAGTTTGAACGTAGAACTCCACGTGAAGATGATGTTGTCATTCAAATCGAATATTGTGGTGTTTGCCATTCCGATTTACATCAAGCTAAAAACGATTGGGGATTCAGTGCTTATCCGTTAGTGCCGGGTCATGAAATTGTAGGTCGTGTCACCTCAATCGGTGCCAAAGTCACAAAATATAAGGTCGGTGATTTAGTGGGCATTGGCTGTATGGTCGATTCATGCCGTACTTGTTCTGCTTGTCATTCAGGGCTAGAACAATATTGTGAAGAAGGTAACACTCAGACTTATGGCGCTGTAGATCGTCATGACCAACGACCGACTTATGGTGGATATTCTCAAACCATTACTTGTAGCGAAGATTTTGTATTAAAAGTACCTGAAAATTTGGATGCTCAAGCTGTACCGCCGTTACTTTGTGCCGGGATTACCACATGGTCACCACTTCGCCATTGGAATATTGGAAAGGGCAGTAAAGTTGCAGTCGTTGGTTTAGGTGGTTTAGGGCACATGGCCATTAAACTTGCAAATGCTCTAGGTGCGGAAGTGACATTATTCACTCGCTCAGCTAACAAAGAACAAGATGCAAAACAACTCGGTGCGCATCATGTTGTGCTATCAACCGATGAAACCCAAATGCAGTCAGTCACAAATCAGTTTGATTTAATTATTGATACTGTACCTTATAACCATGACTTGAAGCCTTATATTCCAACTTTAGCTTTAAATGGAACAATTGTGTTGGTTGGATATTTGGGTGAAATTAGCGCAAATTCAGTACCTATGATTTTGGGTAGAAAATCAATTGCTGGCTCGGTAATTGGTGGAATTAAAGAAACACAAGAGTTACTCGATTTTTGTGGTGAACATAACATCGTTTCTGAGGTAGAGATGATTGATATGCAAAATATCAATGAAGCTTTTGAGCGCATGTTAAAGAGTGATGTGAAATATCGTTTTGTGATTGATATGAAAACTTTAGCTGATCATTAATCTGGTTTGATCTGGGCTGTGCATCTTTTTAAAAAGGTGCACAGCTTATAGCCTTAATCAAAATGTAAATATTGAGATGTGCTTTTATAAAGAACTACCATCTAAAGCTCTTTCAATTAAGGCAATAATCAACGCATCGTCACGAATTCTTCAGATGATGTAGGGTGAATAGCAACGGTATTATCAAAGTCCTTTTTAGTTGCCCCCATCTTTAGAGCGACTGCAAAGCCTTGTAGAATTTCATCCATATTCAAACCAATCCCATGGATACCAACAATTTTTTCCTCTACACCAACACATATAAGCTTCATTTTAGTGAGTTGTTTATGTTGTGCCACGGCGTCATACATTGCTGTAAATGAAGATTTGTATACTTTAACCATATCTTTGCCAAATTCTTCAATCGCCTGTTCTTCGGTTAATCCAACTGTTCCAATAGGCGGGTGACTAAATACTACAGTGGGGATATTGTTGTAATCTAAGCATTCATTAGGCTTGTTATTAAATAACCGTTCTGAGAGCCTACGTCCGGCAGCAACTGCAACAGGTGTTAATTCAACCTTTCCAGTAATATCTCCAACTGCATAAATACCAGCGCGTGTTGTATTTTGGAACTTATCAACTTTGATAAACCCTTGTTCATCCAATTTTACATTTGTTAATTCAAGTTGGAGAGCTTTGGTATTGGGTTTCCTTCCAACAGCCCAAATAAGACAATCTACAACTTGTTGAGTTCCATCTTTTAAATGCAACATGATAGAACTGTCTTCTAATTTTGTTACTTTACTGATTTCAGCATTTTTATGAATTTTAATATTCTCACTCTGCATAATTTCTAATAATGCTTCTCCTAAGAACTGATCTAGATTACGTAGGAGTTTTTCACGTCGAATAAAAAGCTGGACATCTGAACCTAATGATTTAAGGACACCAGCTATTTCTACTGCAATATATCCTGAACCCACAATAGCGGTACGTTTTGGTAGTACTTCTAAATCAAAAAAGCCATTTGAATCGATACCATGTTCAGCCCCTTCAATTGCAGGCCAACTCGCTTCTGTACCAGTAGCTATGAGAATGTGATCAGCTGTTAATAAATCTCCGTTTACTTCAATTGTGTTTTTATCAATAAATTTTGCAAACCCATGTATGACATCAACATTATTTTTACTGAGGACATTGTTATAAGAGGTATGAATTCTTTCGATATATGCCTGTCTATTTCTAATGAGTTTCTGCCAATCAAATGATTTTACTTCCGTAGTAAAACCATATGATGGCGCATATTGACGAATTGCATCACTAATATGAGCAGCGTACCACATCACTTTTTTAGGGACACAGCCAACATTAACGCATGTGCCACCAATATCTCCCGCTTCAATTAATGCACATTTTTTTCCATACATGGCTGCTCGATTTACAGAGGCTATACCGCCACTACCTCCACCAATTGCAATATAATCGTAATGTTTAGACATGGATAACTCCTTTATTTGCTGAATAGTAGAATCCAGCAACACCTAGAATGGGGCCAATCAATAATATCCATGCTGAATCCAAGCCAATTATTTCAAAGGCATAGGTTGTCAATGCAATAGATATGATAGTCAGTGTAAAACCAATTGAATTTTGAATAGCTAATGCCGCACCAACTTTTTCGGAGGGACAAGATTGGGCGGAAAGCGCAGAGAATTGCGGTGAGTCTGCAATAACAGATGCTCCCCAGATCGCAAATAAAACCAATAAGAACCACGCAGGTAAAAAACGCCAGCCTAGAGCAAATACCAAGCAACTAAAACCTGAGATAGATAAAGATCCTATAGCAACATATCTATTACCTATATATTTAGAAAGATATCCGCCCACCAAGCAACCAATTGCTCCACATGCCATTACAAAAAAAGTAAGGAGCGAAATGTTGTTGTATCCCAATTTTTCTGGAATACCTGATTTAGCAATAAATAAAGGAATAATCGTCCAAAAGGCATATAATTCCCACATATGACCAAAATAGCCTATAGCAGCTGCACGAAATTTTCGAATTTTGAAAACCTGAAAAGTACCACCTGATGACACTATATTTTGTGATTTTGGCGAGACTGTTGGGTCTCCTAGCTGGTAAATTAACAAGGCTGCAATCAATGCAAGACTTGAAGAACAGATCATGACTGTTTGCCATGCAAAATGAGTGGGGAAACTATTAATAAAATAGGGAAGAGCCGTGCCTAATGTCAGCATAGCAACTAATTTTGCTAGTGCTCGCCCAGCCTGATGAGGTGCCCATAGAACGATAAGTTTCATTCCGATTGGATAGATTCCTGCAAGACATAATCCCACGAGAAAACGATATATAAGGGCATCCATAAGTCCATGAGCGAACCATGCAAAGCAGAAATTAAAAAAGGCGCCTAATAGTGCTGAACAAACAAAAATATGACTGGCTTTAAAGCGGTCTGCTATTTCTGTATAAGCAAATACAAAAGTTCCAATGATAAATCCAGCCTGAACAGCGTTGGTAATCCAGCCAATATCTGCAACTGTTATCTGCCATTGTTGCATTAAATCTATTGCTGCACTATTTGCACTAAACCACAAGGATGTGCCTAATAGTTGAGCCAAACTAATAATAGTAGTGGCATGTAAGCCATAAATTTTTTTATTATTTTGAATGTTGTAACCTACCATGTAAGGCACTCCCATTTAGGTAGATACCTATTTAAAGTACTACCGTAAAATTAGAGGTTGTCCGATGGATATTTCACCTGACATAAAAATTAAACTAATTTTGTTGAGATGGTCATAGTGGGTGCTATACATGGACGAATATAAAGGGAATGCTTTATTTAAAGCATTCCTATATTTTCTTTTATTAGAAATAGATTAGATATTTGAGTTTAGAAATATTTAAATATCCGAGCCAATCTTAAGAACGCACGCCAACAATTTTTCCTATTACCTTAGGATCAAGTTCTGTTCCATTATTCATTGCCCATCTTACAAAACTACTTCCTTCCATTAAACTTAATAATTGAAAGGCTTTCTGATTTTCATCACCTTCGGCAAGTTCTCCATTTTCTACTCCTAAATGGATAATTTTTTCTATCCAAGATAATTGGATTTCAAAATATTTACGGGTCAACTCTTGCATGCTCTCTGGTAAAACAGCCATTTCAGCAGCAAGAGCTCCACATAACGGTAACATTCCTTCAGACATTGAGCTTCTAAATAAGGAAGCAAAGGCACAAAGACGTCCGAATGCATTAGGAAAATCACGTTCAATTTTTTCAAAATCTTGAATAGTCTGTTCAATATATGTTTCGACTATTAAAATTCCTAAATCTTCTTTTTTGGGAAAATAATGATGAATACTGGCTTTTTTAATACCAACAATCTTCTCTAAATCAGCATAACTAAAAGCAGCATAACCTCTTGATCTCAACATAAGCTCTGCTGAGTTAATTAAACTTTGGCGAGTATCAATGGTCATATTCGTAGTTCCCAGACTAGAGAGATTTGGCGGCATACTATAGCATTGTTGTTAAAGATGAATCATCTGGTAAACAAGTATGCCACCCATCACATATTATTTGTTTGCAATCACTAATTGCGGTTTCATTCGAATTGATCGTGAAAAATTGGCGAAATTTGGTGAGGTTTTTAGAACAGCACTATGGATTTCATCCAATTGTTCTTGTGTCCCATCCGTATCAATAACTACAGTGTATTGGACTTCATCATATCCAGGATTAATTTTTTCATCTAAGCCTAAGAAACCTCTAAGATCAAGCTCTCCAGAAGTATCAATTTCTAATGAATTAATCTTGACACCTTTAGTAGCAGCAATAGCTACATAAGCAACTGTAAGACATGCATTAAGTGCAGCCATCAATAATTCTTGTGGATTAGGTGCACTATCTGTTCCTAAAATTTCATGAGGTTCATCAGCAGCTATATGGAAGTTACGTTCATAAGTCTTACCAAAGAGTTCATAAGATTTCACAGTTGAAACAGAACGTGTTTGACCCGCCCATCTTGTTTGTACGTTAAAGCGAGCTTTTGAAGTAGTAGGATTCTGGCTTACTTTATCTGCAAATTGTTGAAAAGCATTTAGATCAATTTCATTTACTACATTGTTCATTATAGAACTCCAATTAAGATATAAATTGTGGTGAATGGAGAATAATTTCCCCATCACTAAGCTTGTCTATGTAACCTCTGGCGAAGTTACATTTCGTCATAAGCATCTAAAGTTCGTGCCGAGTACACATAGGCTGCACCAGCATTTAAAGCGATAGCAGTTCCTAAAGCTGCCGCAACTTCTTCTTTTGTAGCACCTGCTTTTTTAGCTGCGCCCGCATGAGCTGATATACAACCATCACAACGCGTAGTAACTGCTACTGCCAACGCAATCAACTCGTGAGTTTTTGCGTCGAGTACTTTATTTTTACGCGTTGCAACTTCTAAGTTGTGAAAAGCAGTGGCAACGGGTTTATTTGCTTTTGCAAAATTACCAATGTTTTTAACCAATGCAGATAATCTGTTAGTCCATTCACCGTTCATTTTCAAACCTCATCATTTATTAAATATTATTTGCCTAGTTTTCTTGATGCCATGACACCACCATCAACATCCCAAATAGCACCAGTTACCCAAGATGTTTTTTCGGAAAGAAGGAATACAATAGTTTCTGCTACATCGTTTGGGGTACCGTTTCTTCCTAAGGGATGGAAACTATTGAAATCTTGAAGTGCATTATCTAATTGATCTGAAGGAATGAATCTTTCAAAAATACGGGTTTCCACCATGCCGGGACTAACAGCATTTACTCGAATTCCATGTTCTGCTAGCTCTGCAGCCACATGACGGGTCATAGCTTCTAAACCCATTTTTGCCATTGAGTAGGCAGATGCGGTGACAGTTTCGATAGCTTGGCGAGCTGCAACAGCAGAAACATTTACAATTGAACCTTCTTTATTCTGCGCAACCATTGATGAAGCAACTTGTTGAGTAATAAAGAAAAATGCGCGGTTTAGATCCAGAAAATTGTTATAGTCATTTAGCGAATGCTCTAGGAAGCTTTTAGGATAAAAAATTCCTGCTGAATTAACTAATAAGTTAATGTCTTTATGTTCACTATCCAATTTGCTAATTAACTTTTGAACACTATCAAAATTTGTTAAATCAGCAGTCAGTGCAAAAACTTGTTCTTCAGTTGTTATAGCAACTAATTGTTTACGGGCAGTCTCGGCTTTATCTGTGCGATTGCCAACAATTACTACAGTCCCACCTTGTTCAGCAACTTTCTTTGCTGTTTCTAAACCAATGCCACTAGTACCACCAATGACGAGAAGTTTCTTGCCTTTAAATTGTTGCTCACTCATATGATCACCTAATCATTAATACCAATCAGAAAGTAGCCTACCTACTAGTTGGTTTGTAGATTATATAGGCTAATTTTAAATGTCAAGCACTAGCAGAAAATAGTTTGGAAAATTATTCAGCTTTAATCTCAGATTTCGTTAAGCAAAGAGAACCAATGGAACTCTTTTCTTCGTTTTTCTCATCATTTTTTGATTCGGACTTTATGAGTTCTTCTAAAGCTTTTTGGTAATCGGAGATAGGCTTTACACCTACAATACGATGGATTAATTGCCCATCTTTGAACATTAATACAGATGGTAAACCCCATATATTATAACGGGTTGTTAAAACTGGTGCCTGATCAACATTAACTGTGCCAATAGTTACATTAGCTTCAATACTTTTCAGAAAAGTATTAAATAAACTTTCGCTATTGTGGCACGGTGGGCACCAAGGAGCATAAAAACGGACCACTGCTAAGCCTTCTTTCCATTCAATTTCATGAAAGCTATCTTCGTTTAAAGCATGTAATTTACGCATTATAAAACTACCTCTTTTCTGTATTTGCAGATTCAGAATTCATTTGGTGAATAGTATTTAATCACTTATTAAGCGCAATAAATTTCAGAGGGAAATTAAAAATACTATTGCCTACCTACTAGTTGGTTGATATAGTGGCATCAACTTATCATTTGTGCAATAGGAATGAGGGAGTGCAAATTTTGTACTTCTAAAACAGGTCAATGCCTGAGTCATTCACTGAATGATGAGTGTGGTTAAAGAAATTTCTTAATTATCTGTAAATCTCTCTAGAGGTCTGTGATGAATAAATTATTCACTCCCCATAATTTGGTGGATATCCAATTAAAAAATCGCGTAGTAATGGCGCCCATGACGCGTACGCGAACATTGAATGGGGTTGCAGATGAACTTACTGCACTTTATTACTCCCAGCGAGCTTCCGCAGGTCTAATCATTACTGAAGGCTTACCTGTGTCTGAAGAAGGGCGCGGTTATTTATATACGCCTGGTTTATATAATGATGAACAAATGCAAGGATGGAAAAAGGTTACTGAAGCAGTGCATGCAAAAGGTGGTCGTATTTTTGCTCAGCTCTGGCATGTGGGAAGAATGTCGCATGTTTCAGTTTTACCTGATAGTCAAGTGCCTGTATCTTCTGGAGTTATTCCAGCGACCAACACTACAGTATTTGCATATACTGATTCGGGTGAACCCGGTCCAGTTGCGCCAAGTAAACCTCGAGCTTTAGAAACTAAAGAAATCAAACGTGTTACTCATGATTTTGTTAAATCTGCACAATTAGCAATTGAAGCAGGGTTTGATGGCATTGAAATTATGGCTGCAAATGGATTCATCTTTGACCAGTTCCTCAGTACTGAGTTAAATAACCGAACAGATCAATATGGCGGAACTGTTGAGAATCGCCAACGTTTTCTTCTAGAAACTATTGATGCTATTTCCCAAGAAATTGGCCATGACAAAGTGGCTGTCCGACTTTCTCCTTTTGGTCGTATTTATGACTTGGCACCTTATGAAGGCGAGGTTGATACTTGGGCAAATATTGCGTCAGCTCTTGGTAAACGTAAATTGGCCTATGTCCATTTGTACTATCAACCTACCTATGAAACAGCACCTTTAGAAGCCCAAAATTTTAAAACTTTATTCAGAGAAATTTTTTCTGGAACTATTATCGCAGCTGGTGGTTTTAATCAACAAAGTGCTGAGGCGGCATTAGAAAAAGGTGAGGTTGATTTAATTGCGTTTGGTGTCCCTTATATTGCTAATCCCGATTTAGTAGAGCGGATGCAGAATAACTGGCCCTTGGCGGAAAGTGATCGCACAACATACTACGGCGTAAGTGGATCTCCAGCAAAAGGCTATACAGATTATCCAGAATATAACGGCAAATAAAAAATGGGGTGCCTAGTTAATTTTTGACACTAGGCATTAAAACTTCTTTGTTTTTAAACATCTAATGAATTTACTGAGATATTTATGAAAACTCTACCTTCACAAATTACCGTAGATATATGGTCAGACTTTGTTTGCCCTTGGTGCTGGATTGCTAAAAAAAGATTTGAGAAAGGTTTAGATGCCTTTGAACATAAGAATCAGGTAACTATCCAATATCACAGTTACCGTCTAGCAAATGGCCTTACACCACAGCCCTTTAAAGATGCATTGTATAAAAAATTTGGTGGGAAAAGTGGGGCTGATGCGATGATGAGCCATGTAAAAAGTGCAGGTGAGCTAGAAGGTCTGATCTATAACTTTAATAGTATGCTTTTTGGCGATACTTTAGATGCCCATGCCATTGTAAAGTTGGCGCAACAGAAGGGTGTTGGTGAACTATTAACAGAAAAGTTTTTTAAGGCAAGCATAACTGAAGGTAAGTCTATTTTTGATCATAAGGTGTTGGTTGAGCTTGCTAATGAAGTTGGAGTTCCTCGTGAAGAAGCTAACAGTGCCTTTAGTAATATTTCGTTTAAACAAGAAGTTTTAAAAGATGAAGCAAGTGCACATGCGATGGGTGCTAGTGGAGTGCCGCTTTTCATTATAAATAATAAATATTCAATCAGTGGTGCTCAGCCTATAGAAACTTTTTTAAGTGCATTAGAGCAGGTATGGGAAGAAAAGCAGAATGAATTAATGATCACAGAGGGTCAAAGCTGTGGCATTAATGGTTGTAGTATTTAGTTTGATGCTAAGGAATGATCGTATTTTAAGTAAAGTTCTAAATAAATCCGCGTCCATCTAAATACGAGTAATTGAAATATCACTTTCTTTGCTCCTCAATAAACGCCGTGTTTCGGTAAATCTCATTATTTCTAATTAATCTGGGCTGTGCATTTCGCTTTAGGGTGCACAGTTCAAAAAACTCTCTAAACAAGACAATATTATTAAGCTGATATTTAAGAATTTCCTTAATTATGTAATTTAATGAAAAACAATAATTAATTAAATATTTTCTAGCCAATATCACATTGACACCTTAAATATTGAAGATTACCATTTGCGGACTGGCCTACATTGCCAGGTGGTTTTGACAGACCACATAGGACCGCATCAGACTTATTCCTTTCTGAGGGATAGTCTCATGTGCACACCTCGTTCCCTCCCGTAGCGGTAGGACGGGAGTGGGACACCTTCGGGTGTGCTGGAGTCCTACCAGTCTGTCAACCCACTTCCGTTCTGCCACCATAATTTATAATGTTTTGGCAGAACTCCAAATAAAAAGGAGTTGGCTTTGCACATTCATCATTTCTTGGCAGTCTTTGCCAAAGTTTATAACGACACAACTTGATTCGTCTTTAAAACAGTTTGATTGCCACTAGGCTTTTCAGGCTTTAAGTCATTACGGCTCAAAAACTTGCATCAACAATAAAACTTGAGATGTGCCAAGCACAGTCTTTGTGGCTTTGCTATGCCTTTTTTTTCAGTTATTAGAAAAGTAGCGATGCTATATCTCATTTATATACAACAAGAATTTATTTTATAACGGTAAAACTATGCCACATTCAGATCTCCCATTTCGTGCTTTAAGCGCGCTACATACCTCTCGGGACCTTTTTAATAATTATGGCTTTCATAAGGTCGGAGTAGACCGAATTATTGAAGCAGCAAAGATGCCGAAAGCCACGTTTTATAATTACTTTCACTCAAAAGAACGCCTCATTGAAATGAGTCTGACCTTTCAAAAAGATGGATTAAAAGAACAGGTGCTTTCAATCATCTACGTTCAGAAAGATTTAACCGTAATTGAAAAACTTCGCAAAATTTACTTTTTACATGCCGATTTAGAAGGGCTTTATCATTTGCCATTTAAGGCCATTTTTGAAATTGCAAAAACGCATCCCAAGGCTTATCAGGTTGTAGTTAACTATCGAAACTGGTTAATCAATGAAATCTATAATTTACTTTTAACGGTAAAAAGTACGGCCTCAAAACCTGATGCCCACATGTTCTTGTTTGTGATTGATGGGGCGATGGTTCAGCTTTTAGATTCAAATAGTGTGGATGACAGGGAAAGGTTGCTAGATTATTTTTTGGCGCAGATTGCGTAATTCTTTCTTTGACTTGGAACTTTTGATTAAAAAAGGAGTTAGGCAAAATTTAAGTCTAACTCCTTAATGAAATGAAGATTTATGATTTAGAAGGGATATATTTACGCATTACAAGGATGAGTATCGTAAGCAAAATACTAAGACCAAAAACAGGTAAGCTTAGGCCTAACACAATGCCAGCTAGCATTAACAATACTTTTTGTTGGCCAGTTGCACGCTTCCAAATAAATAAGCTTTGACCAACAAAGTGAGTTGTCATGAGTTTTAAATTTGAGTTTTTAAATGCAGCCTTATATGCATAAATAATCATGATACAAAGTGCAAGCGCATAAAGTGCGAGAACCAACTGATTTATCCAGCCAAATAAAATACCAATATGAGCATCAACTCCCCAACGAGTTAGTTTTGCAACCAGTGAATAGTCTTTAAAAGCAAGTTGATCAATGACTTTATGTTGTTCCATATTAATGGCGATGCTATCTGCTTGAGTTGGCCATTTACGCTGAATCTCGGCTACCGTCCAAGCCTGATTTCCACTAGTGGGTGGTTTGATTTGTATTTGTGCCGCCTCAATGCCATGTGCTCTGGCTATTGAAAGAGCGGTATCAAACTCACCTGACACAATATTTAAATTAAGATTTTCACTGTGTGGCATCTCGTGATGTTCATGATGCATCACTGTAGGTAAATTATCTGTTTGAAGGGAAGTTGCTAATGTTGGGGTTTGCCAGTTAAGCCACTGACGAGCAACTCGAATATTATCGCCAGCCCACTGGGACCATGTAAGACCAGTAATGGCGATTATTAATAAGAGTGGAAATAAAAATAAACCAAGCGTGCTATGCCATCGTAATAATTTATTTTTTTGTGTTTGCCTGATTTTAAGATTTTGACGACGTTTCCACCAATTATACAGTCCAGTTAAAGTCAAAATGGCTAACCAACTTGCTGCCAGTTCACTATAAAAACGGCCCCATTTCCCTAGTAATAAATTACTATGTAATTGGTCGAGCGTAGTTCGAAACGGCAGAACCCCACTAGTACCATACACAGCCAGATGGCCTTTGGCTTTAAGCGTAAAGGGATCAATAAAAACGGCTTCACTGGTAAAATGATGTATCGGGTCTGAGAAAATAACACGAGTTGTCTGGTCAGAACTTGGGGCTGGTCTAACTTCAATTACCTGCGCGGACTTGGGCATCACTTGCTTTGCGGCTTCAATTTGCTGACTGAGCTTATATTGCGCTTGGTTCAATGGCTCAACGTATAGAACATCTTTATAAATCGCTTGTTCAAGTTGAGGTGTAATTGCATAGAGTAAGCCGGTGAATGCAGCGACCAATATAAATGGTGCAATGAAAATACCAGCATAAATATGAATTAAGCGATAAAGACTACGCCAAAAGGATGAATGGGTCAGCATCAGAAGATAATGTCTATCAGGTGTTGGGCGGATTATAACGACTTATTTCTCTTAATGTTGATCGAGCTGTAACCGCTATTAAATTATTTGAATAGCGCTTAGGTAGAGTGTTTAGACTAATAATTAGATAGTTTTTATTACTTGGTAAATTTGGCGCTTTTTTTGCTTAGTATTTAAGATCTTGTCTACCAAACTTTATTTGATAACTTCACAGCTTATGATTCAAACCGTCTTGCTCTCTTATGGTGTTTTTTTCACATGAAAAATGCACTAAATAGGCACATCTTTTTATTATGCACTGTATTTGTGCAAGGTATGCCGTAATGAAGTTTTTGGTTTCAATACTCACTGTATTCATCCTATGTGGATGCTCTTCATCTGAACAAAGTGGTAAAGCGCAAGAAAAGTTAGCAGCCCATTCGATATGTGTCTTTGATAGTACAAATACAAAAGTCTGTGTAGCCAAACCAGCCCAAAGAATTGTGTCTTTGTTTGAGTCGGGTTTAGATGGCCTCTATATGTTAGGGCAAGGTCATAAAGTGATTGGCATACCGGCCGAAGTATACATTCAACCATTATTATTTAATGCCTATTCAAAAATAGATAAGCGTATCGCCAATAAACAGCTTGCGACACCTTCACAAGGCGCAAATGCAACCAATATTGAAAGTCTCGTTTTGTTAAAACCAGATCTGGTAATTTTAGGGAGTGGGCAAACCCAAACGATTGAACTGTTGGGGCAGTTTGGCATTGCTGTATATGTGATGGAGTCCGGCACCTATCAGCAAGTGAAAGAAGAACTTTCTGAAATTGCTGTACTGAGTGGTGCTCAAAAACGTGCTCAAGAAATTTTAAATTTTTCTGATGAAATTGTGTCGGAAGTCGCAGCAAAAACAGCACGTCAGCCAAATAAGCAATCGATTTATTATGCATGGTCAGGTGGACGAATTTTTTCTACCTCGGGACGTACGTCTATTACTAATGGCTTTATTGAGCTGGCGGGTGCTTACAACATTGTTCAGACCAATGCCAATCAACCTAATGTAAACCCCGAGACTTTAATTGAATGGAACCCTGACAATATTGTGCTTTGGAATACCAACCCAAAACTGATTTATGAACGAAAAGAATTACAAGGTTTAAGCGCTGTACAAAACCGAAAGGTATTTAATTTGAGTCCTGCATTTATATATAACCCACACACCATCAAAATCATTATTACGGCGATTTATTTGAATCACAGTATTTATCCCGAACAGTCCGATTTACCTGTAAGTGCTTTACAACAGCGTATTTTAACCAAGTTGTATGGTGAGCACCTTGCCAAAGCGTTGGTGCAATAAAAATGGAAAAAATGAAATATTATTGGTTTTACCCTTTACCTTTCCTCATGACTTTTATCTCGCTGCTTATTGGGCCAACTCAGACGTTGAGTGCATGGGACTATTTGCGGTGTGGTATACAAGCAGTTTTTGGTACACCGTATTTTGATGCGGAACGATTTAGACTGATGCAGAACATTATTGTGAATGTCAGGCTGCCCAGAATTTTACTGACCTTTATGGTGGGAGCCGCATTAGCAACCGCGGGTAATGGCTTGCAGGCCTTGTTTCGTAATCCCTTGGTCGATTCTTATGTGCTGGGTATTTCATCCGGTGCCGCGTTTGGTGCAGCTTTGGCACTTTCTTTAAGTTGGCTTTCGCCAAATCTATCAGCCTTTATTTTTGGTGTGTGCGCCGTTGGCTTAACATATTTATTTGCGCATCAAAAACATGAAAGCCAGACGTCTTTAGTCATGGTAATTTTATCGGGCATGATTGTTTCGGGGCTGTTTTTAGCAGGTCTCACGATTATTCAATATTTAAGTGATCCATTTAAATTACAAGCGATCGTGCAATGGACCATGGGCAACTTACATCAGGCGTCTTGGCAAAAGGTTCAATATGCCGTGCTGCCTATTTGTATTGGTCTTGCTGGATTATTTGCGATGCGTTGGCGCCTAAACCTAATGGCACTCGGTGCTGAAGAAGCGCAGGCCGTGGGTGTTAACCCAAGGTGGGAACAACTTCTTTTAATTGCGCTAGTGACTGTATGTACCTCAACTTCTGTGGCTGCGGCAGGTATTATTAGTCTATATGGGCTCTTTATGCCGCATATTGTGAGAATGTTGGTTGGACCAGATCATCGCTACAGCATTCCTGCCAATATGGTGTTGGGCGGTAGTTTTCTACTCATGATTGATAACTTTTCTCGGGTTTTACTGACGTTTGAAATACCAATTGGTATTTTTACCATGTTACTTGGCGCGCCATTTTTCTTATTATTAATGAAAACACAGAGGACTCATTGGGCATGATTCAAATTGATCAGTTAAATTATTCCTATGGGCACAAACAGGTTCTCAAAAACATTCATCTGGAGTTTCCTGAAAATCAGTTTTCCGTCATTTTAGGGCGTAATGGTTGCGGAAAATCGACACTTTTTAAATTGATGGCTGGCCTAGAACCTGTAAAAGATGGCTTGATTCGTTACTCTGGAAAACTACTATCGGACTTTAAAGGGAAAGATCGGGCTGCATTGCTCGGCTTTTTACCGCAGTTTCATAAAACCGTATTCCCATTTTTGGTTAAAGATGTAGTGATTACCGGACGTGCTGCTTTTAGCCGATATCGTCCTTCAAAATCAGACTGGGAACGTGTAGACCAAGCTTTGCTTGATTTAGACATTGAACATTTACGCGATCGTCCTTATACCGAGCTATCGGGTGGCGAAAGACAATTGGTCATGATTGCCCGTATTTTAGTGCAAGCCCCAAAAGTTATTTTGCTCGATGAACCAACCAACCATCTCGATGTTTATTATCAGTCTTATTTAATGAAAAAATTGCGTCAGTTGTCGCGGCAAAATTTTACGGTGATTGCGATTATGCATGATCCCAATTTGGCTTTTTTATTTGCAGACCATTTGTTTTTTATGCGCCAACATGAAGTGGTTAAGCCTGAGTCTAAAACACGAATAACCGATCCGAAGTTTTTAAAAAGTGTCTACGATGTTGAGTTTCATGAAGCCATGATTCAAGACAAAACTATTGTTATTCCTGATCATTCGTGGCTATGAATATGTTGAATTATCAGGTGGTCGGAAAAACAGACTATGAGCCTGCGGTAGAGTTTGCGCTTTATACAAGGCAGCTCTTATTTCCAGAAATTTATTATGGGCACATTCCCAGAGATTTAAAAAATTTTGAACAATTTTATGTCCATGACCGATTGGGTTGTTTCATTACAGTAAAAGACCAAAACCGCATTATTGGCACGATTGCTTATCGGGCTTATGACCATCGTTTTGATTTAAATTTGCCATCTAAGACAGTGGAAGTGGTTAAGTTGTTTGTATTGCCTGAATACCGCCGCAATGGCATCGCAACCATGCTATGTAAAATGTTGTTTAGCCATGCACAGAAGAATGAAATTACTACTTTGTATTTGCATACTCATCCTTTTTTGCCGGCGGCTGAAGAGTTTTGGACTCTACAAGGTTTTGAGGTTATTCAACGGGAATGGATCGATACCTATGACACCATTCACATGAGTAAATCTTTATAGTTTGTTAGAAGAATTTATTTCAAAACTACCTGATTTATGGCGCGCAAAGTTGTATCCACTACTTTTAATAATAGTTCTACTCGTCATGCTTTTTGTAAATTAACTTTTTATTTCAATTAATTGAAGAATAATCTCTTTTAAATATCGAATTTCTAAATGCTCTAAAACACCAAATCTTTATGTCTTAAATGGCTTTGAAAAAAGTTTAAAAATTAGACTTGCAATATATAGTGGCTTTGTGCCACTATATATTCATCAAAGGTCATCAGACAAAAAGAGGATGATATGGCTATCCAGCTTTTAGATGCGGCAAGAAATGAAATTCCAGTGAAATTCACGCAGTTTTCTGGTGGCGAGCGTCATGTTCAAATTGATGAAACAACGTTAGGTTCATTATCTGGCAACGTATTGGTCCGCGCCAACATGACTACAAGTCACGATGTGATGGACTATTTGTTACTTGAAAATATATTGCTGACTCAAGGCTTAACCGTTGACCTAGAAATTCCGTATTTTCCATATGCACGTCAGGATCGTATTTGTGCAGTAGGCCAAGCATTTTCACTTGATGTGATGACCAAGTTACTCAATATCAATGCTGACAAAAAAGCGGGCAAACAAGGCAAGATCACTGTTTGGGACTGTCATAGTGAAGTAACGACAGCCTTACTCGCTGCCAATACTTCTTTTAGCGAAGTTGTAAACATCAGTTCAGTCGACATCATCGCAAAGAGTGAAGCGCTAAGCACATTGTTAAAAGATGAAAAAACAGTGCTGGTTTGCCCAGACAAAGGCGCGAAAGCACGTACACAAATGGTTGCAGATGCTTTTAATAGTGAGCGCAAACAACCCATCACTATTGTTCAGTGCGATAAAAAACGTGATCCAGTAACTGGCAAAATTTTAGGTACACATGTACATGCGACTGATTTATCAGGCCTCACAGCGGTCATTACCGATGACATTTGCGACGGCGGTGCAACCTTTATTGGTATTGCTAAAGAACTCCGTCGCCTCAATTGCCATAAGGTCGTTTTATATGTGACCCACGGTATTTTCAGTAAAGGAATAGAGGTTTTTGATGGGCTGTTAGATCAACTGTTTACCTCAGACAGCTTTCCACAACAACCATCAGACAAAATTTCAGTAATTGCTTTTGCAGCAAAATAAAGAGAATAAAGATGACTATTAAACTTAATCCATTAAACGCTATCGATTTTTATAAAGCTGATCACAGACGTCAGTATCCAGAAGGCACAGAGTACGTGTACGCAAACTTTACGCCGCGTTCATCTCGACTTGCTAAAATGTTGCCTGACTTCGACGATAAAGTTGTGTTCTTTGGGCTTCAGGGTTTTATTAAACACTTTTTAATTGATACATGGAATGAAGGGTTTTTCAAGCAACCTAAAGATAAAGTGGTGGCTGCTTATAAACGCCGTATGGATAGTTCATTAGGTGAAGGTGCTGTACCTGTTGATCACATTGAAGCATTACACGACTTGGGCTATTTACCATTACGCATTAAAGCTTTGCCAGAAGGCAGCCGTGTCAATATGCGTGTACCCGTGCTTACCGTAATTAATACAGACCCGCGTTTCTTTTGGTTAACGAATTATATTGAAACCGTGTTAAGTGCTGAGCTTTGGAAAAGCTGTACTACCGCCACTATTGCTTACGAGTACAAACGCTTATTAACTCAATATGCCGTAAAAACTGGTGCACCACTTGATTTTGTACCTGTGCAAGGACACGATTTTAGTAGCCGCGGTATGAGTGGCATTTATGATGCGGCGCAATCAGGGGTAGGCCACTTAACCAGTTTTATTGGAACAGACTCAGTTGCTTCAATCGACTACGCAGAAGAATATTACAATGCCTCAGGTGTCATTGGGGTATCTGTACCAGCAACCGAACATAGTGTGATGTGTATGGGTACAGAAAACAGTGAGCTAGACACATTTAAGCGTTTAATCTGCGAGCTTTATCCGTCTGGTGTTGTTAGTGTCGTGTCTGATACTTGGGACTTTTGGCGAGTCATTACAGAATTTACGGTGGCTTTAAAACCTGAAATTCTGGCAAGACAACCGAATGCTTTAGGCTTGGCTAAATTAGTTTTCCGTCCAGACTCAGGTGACCCAGTTAAAATTATTTGTGGTGACCCAGATGCCAAAGTCGGTAGCTCAGCCTACAAAGGTGCGGTTGAATGCTTATGGGAAGTGTTTGGCGGTATAACCACTGACCAAGGCTATAAAGTACTCAATGAGCGTGTCGGTTTAATTTATGGTGACTCGATTACTCTAGACCGTGCACAGCGTATTTTAGAAGGGTTAGAAGCCAAAGGTTTTGCTTCAAACAACTTGGTGTTTGGGATCGGAAGTTTTACCTATAACTACTTAACTCGCGATACCTTTGGGTTTGCTGTGAAAGCAACTTGGGGACAAGTGAATGGTGTAGGCCGAGAACTGTTTAAAGACCCGATTACTGACTCAGGTGTGAAAAAATCTGCGAAAGGTCTTTTACGCATCGAAGAAAGTGAAGATGGTTTTACCTTGTTTGATGAGCAAACAGCCGAGCAAGAACAAGGCGGAGCACTTAAAACCGTCTTTGAAAATGGTAAACTTCAATATGAGTGTACTTTGGATCAAATTCGTGAGCGTTTATCCATCGCATAACTGAGTTTAGATGAGTCGTTACATGGGTATCGGCTCATCATTTTTATTGAGAGGCTGAACGTGACTATTCAAACTGAACAAGAATTCCTTGCCAGTTATGATCGCCGAGATTATGACGCACCTTTACTCACGGTCGATATGGCTATTTTCTCGGTATTTAATGGTCAGTTACAGGTATTACTCATTAAGCGCCCCAACTTTCCAGCCAAAGACCAATGGGCTTTACCAGGTGGTTTTGCCGATTTAAAGCATGATCAAGACTTGATGGCCACGGCTTATCGTAAGCTGGTCGAAAAAACAGGAATTGCTTCACCTTATTTGGAACAAGTTGCCTCGGTCGGCAATGCCAAACGTGACTCGCGTGGCTGGGCCGTGACTATTTTGTATTTTGCATTAATTGATTTTAATGCCTATCAACACCAAGCATTGGCTGAATACAGTGAATGGGTGCCTGTAGCAAAAGGAAAAGATTTAGCATTGGCGTTTGATCATAATGAATTGCTCAGCTTGGCTTTAGAGCGTTTAACCAGTAAAACTCGCTATACCGCATTGCCAGCTAGTCTAATGCCTGAGTTGTTTACGCTAACCGAGCTACAAACTATTTATGAAATTATTCTTGGGCAATCTTTAGATAAAAAAGCGTTTAGACGCCGTATGATAGAAGCGGGCGCAGTTGAAGAAACCAACCACAGTAAAATTGTAGGCAAACGGCCAGCTCAGCTTTACCGCTATGCACTCGATTCTTTCGATTTTATATTTCCTCGCTCACTCGAATTACCTAGAAATAAAGAGAGTGAAGATAAGCAAAACAATGAGCTTTCTGACTAGCGCATCTTGATGCACTTTGATTTATAATGCCGCGCTTATGATTGATGTCATGTTTTGATCAGCACTTTGCCTATGTCTCACGTTTCTCCCTGCTTCCAGCAAAACCAGTTTTTTGTGTTGGTGGAATATCTCACTTCACTGCATGAAATTTATCCTGTGAAACATGAGTTTGCAGGGTATCCAGCTGCAATGACATTGGCAGATCGCGTACATTCAGATCATGATATTGCGCCGCTTGAAGCCAGCAAAAGTTATCCTGACTCAATAGAGAAAGTCTTACATTTTTCAGGTAAGGCCCGAGACATACAAGAATTTGAGCGCTTTTTACAACAAGCTCAAGTAGCCAATATTCAAAACTTGTTATTGCTTACAGGCGATAAACTCAAACAACACCATAATGGTCGAGACGGACAGCTTCGTAGCCGATACCTAGAGTCTGTAAACGCCGTAATGGCTGCCAAGCAGCATGGTGGTTTTCGTATTGGCGTTGCCTTTAATCCATTTAAATATGTCGAAGCTGAGCGTGATGCACAGTATTTAAAACTGCATAAGAAGATTAAAGCAGGTGCTGACTTTATCATTACCCAATTGGGCTATGACATTGAAGCCTTAAAACAAGCCAAATCATTTTTAACCAAGCATGATTATTCGCAGCAAATACTGGCTTGTGTGATGCCTCTGACTTTAGGCCGAGCCAATTTTATGGTGAAGCATAAAGTCGCAGGTATTGTGATTACCCCGCACATGTTAAAAGTCTTGGCAGAAGAAAAACAGGCAGGGCATACAGACCGCGTTTATTTACGCTGTGCTTTACAGATTTTGATATGTAAACACTTAGGATTTGCTGGAATTCATTTATCTGCCTGTCATAAGCCAGAAGAGCAAATGTTGCTTGAAAGCTACATTGAGCAATACAGACATCTGGAGCTTAAAGCCTTAGAAGAGCTTTGGAATTCACTTTGGCAAGTCACGTCAGGCAAAGAGTTTTCACCTGAAATTACGTATTTTTCACGTCAGCCAACCTCTAAACAATTAATTAAATATCGTCAGCTACATGTTATGCATGAAGCAATGTTTGGATCAAAAATTGCCAAAGGCGTCGGACGTTTTATTTTCAAAGCATCTTTTTGGGAAAACGCTTTGATCGCCAAACTCTTACTTAAAACAGAAGTGCTGAGTAAACATAGCCTAGTGGGCTGTGAAAGCTGTGGTCAGTGCCGCCTAAACGATACTTTATATATTTGCCCTGAAACGTGTCCAAAAGGTTTAGCCAACGGCCCTTGTGGCGGTACAACTTTAGACCGCTGCGAATTTGGTGACCGTGAATGTATTCACTCAGTCAAAGCAAGACTTGCAAAAGCTGTTGCACAAACTGAAATATTAAAAGAGAAATTGATTCCAACTGTGCCTCTTGAAACTAGAGGAACCAGTTCTTGGAAAAACTGGTATTTAGCGACTGAGGCTTAAGTTTTGTATTAACCGTTGATTTGATCTTGCTAAAAAAATCAAATGATAGGCTAAAGCACGGCGATAATTTAAAAATAACAATTGATTGCCTTAATTATGTCCAATCAAAATGGCTATCGAGGAGTATACTTAAAGCAAATCTTTTGCGTTAAAGGAAAGGCTGTCTCAATGAAAAAATTGGTTGCTGTACTTACTGTAATTGTTGTTTTAACTGGATGCGTTTACGACCCTGTTAATTACAACAAAATACACGACCAAGAGTTCCAAGATCACCTCAGGCAAAACGGTTAGTAATAAAAAGCCCACTCAATGAGTGGCTTTTCATTTGGAATAACTTTAGAAGAAATTTTTAAGGGTTTATATAAGTAAAAGATCACTTAAACCACTATTTTTAAAGGTTTGTTCGGCTTTTAAATAAAGAGTTTGAAATTATTTTTATCTGGAAAATATAATTTATTTTAGTCATCAGGATGGCTTATTTATCAAAAATATCGTTTATTTGTTTTATGGATATTATTATTTTTGAAAAATATAATATTTATAACTTATATATATTTTATATTTATAAGTATAACAACTTTGATTGTTAACTCATTTTTAAATTAAATATTGTTTTAATTAATAATACTTAATGATTGCACAATAAAACTTATTCTTAATGTTAGTGAAATAAATCACTCTATTCAAACATATATCTCTATTTGTTACCATTCTTATAAATTATTTATTAACAAATACTTATCTTTGTTTTTTGAGATTTTTTTAACCAAAAATCTCCACAAATTAGAATTACATAATTTTTTAATATAGTTTATATAATATGTTTTATTGACATAAATAGAAAAAATATCTGGCAAATAGGTCAATGATATTTAATTCACTTAAGAACCATAATTTGCACCAAATTTTACGCTGTCACGATTCATTGAATAAAACCAAGTGAAAAGTTACGTAAAAAAGAAACCAATAATTTTATTGGCTTAAATAAAAAATCGAATATTACAAATAAGCGGAATGAATATGGATAACGTAGCTCAGCTAGAAACTGATACTAATTTCCAAAGCCGAAAGAAAATAACTTGGGGTGTTTTTAGTGTCCTGCTGTAATTTTTATTTGCTGGCATATTATATTATTTTTTTGTATATCGTTTCTATCAATCTACTGATAATGCTTATGTGCAAGCTGATGTGACTTGGGTCATGCCAAAGATTTCAGGTGAAGTGATTGAGTTATTAATTAACGATAATCAGGTGGTAAAAAAAGGGGAAACTTTAGCGGTATTAGATCACCGCGATTATCAAGCTCGTTATGATCAAGCTCGTTCAGTAGTCAGCTTGAAAGAGGCCGCACTGGGTGTACAACAACAAAATGAAAAGTCTGCACGCTCTTCAATTACTGAAGCTCATAGTGGCGTAGTGGCAGCACAAGCTGATTTAACTCGTTTAAGAAAAGAGTTCGAGCGTTATCAAGATTTATTAAAAGATGGGGTGATTACACGACAAAACTTTGAAGGCGTTCAGTCTCAATATTTAACGGCCCAAGCTCAGCTCAGCAAAGCGCAAGCCGCCGTAAATGCCGCAGAAGCTCAGTTGGGGAGTTTACAAGCGAGTCGAGCGCAGCTTTTAGCTGATATTCAAAGTGCTCATGCAAACTTAAACCTGTATCAGGTCGATTTGGCTTCATCAAAGGTGGTCAGCCCTGTAAACGGTAAGATCGGTAGCCTAGCAATCCAGAAAGGTTCACGTGTTTCTCCGCAAACCCGCTTAATGGCGATCATTCCTGAAAATAGTTTGTATGTACAAGCAAACTTTAAAGAAACCCAAATTGAAAAAATGCATATTGGTCAGAAAGTTAAATTAAAACTTGATGCTTACCCAAGCCTGACCTATACCGGAAAAATTGAGAGCTTTTCACCAGCTTCAGGCGCAACTTTTTCACTCATGCCACCAGACAATGCCACAGGCAACTTCAACAAGGTTGTTCAGCGTATTCCTGTGCGTATTGCCATAGATTCAAGCCCACATATTGATTTGATAAAACCTGGTATGTCGGTGAGTGCCACCGTTGACCTAAGAACTTAATAAGAAAATTTTAGGTAATAACAAATGAATAAGCACCTTGAGGCCGAGTGGAGATTCCCAGCAAAAACTGCATGGGCAATTTTTGCTGCCATGATTTTTGGCAACTTCATGGCGATTCTTGATATTCAGATTGTGGCGAGTTCTCTAAACGAAGTTCAAGCTGGTATGAGTGCAAGTCGTTATGAAGTCACTTGGGTGCAAACGGTTTATTTAATTGCCGAGATTATTGCAATTCCAATGTCGAGTATTGTCTCGCGGGTGCTTTCAACACGGGTCTATTACACCATCTGTGCAATTGGTTTTACGGTCAGTTCTTTACTTTGTGCTTTGGCATGGAATTTAGAAAGTTTATTGGTTTTTCGCGGTATTCAAGGCTTTATGGGCGGCGGCATGATTCCGACCTCCATGACCGCATTGTATCTACTTTTCCCCGAACCAAAACGTTCATTGCCATTGGTTATGTTTGGCATGATCAGTACTTTAGGGCCTGCGATTGGTCCCACCATTGGCGGTTGGCTCACTAATAACTTTTCGTGGCACTGGATGTTCCTGATTAATATTATTCCGGGCATTATCATTGCTACGGTCATTTACTCAGGCCCTAATATCGATCGTGCCAACTATTCACTCATCAGAAGTATGGACTGGTTCAGTCTAGTCGGTATGGCGATGTTTTTGGGTGGGCTTGAATATTTCCTTGATGAAGGCGCACGGCATGACTGGCTTGCAGACACAGGTGTTCGGATTGCTTTTATGATCTGCGTTGTGGGCGGCATGATTTTCTTCTCTAGAAGTTTCACCCAGCCTAAACCTTTACTCGATTTATCAGTCTTTAAAAATAAAAACTTTACCTTAAGTGCCATCACCACTTTTGTGATTGGCATGGCGCTGTATGGCTTGGGTTACATGATTCCCGTGTTTCTTGGGCAAGTCCGTGAAATGAACAGTAGCCAGATTGGTCACGTCATGATGGTGACAGGCATTGTCATGTTCTGCTTTGCGCCATTTCTTGCATGGCTTATTCCCAATTTTGATACCCGAAAAACCGTATTTGTCGGAATGATTTTGGCGGGCTTTGGTGTTTGGCTCAACTCACACCTCAGCATTCATAGCGATTATGATTTTATGTTTTGGCCGCAAATTTACCGTGGTATTGGTCTCATGATTTGCCTGATTGTGGTGTCGCATTTAGCCATGAGTACTTTGCCGCTGAGTAAAGTGGCTGATGCTAGCGGTATTTATAACCTGATGCGTAATATTGGCGGCGCGGTTGGACTAGCTCTCATTAACTCATCTTTAGATTGGCTCACTTCGCTTCATGTCACCCAGATTAATCAGGCGATGACACCGCAAAACTGGATTTTTACAGAAAGACTCGACCAACTCACGGCGCAATATCAGGAAGTCGGTGCAAATGCACAGCAAATCGCGCTCAGTGTGATTTATCGTGATATTCATTTTCAGGCACTTACATCTAGTTTTAATGATTTATTACGCATGCTCGCAATCATCATGTTTGTGACCGCATTTTTAACCATCTTTATGGATCGGGGGAAGAAAATGAATATGTAGATATTTAAAAATAAAGGCAGCTTTCAAAGAATGAAAAACAATAGGGCATATCAAAACGTATCCCTTCATAGAAAAAGAACATTGATCTGAGTTTTCTAAAATCGGTTGATGAGATCGGGGAACTCACAAATTAGAGGTGGAAGGTTAAAGGATTATGATTAATACAACGTATAAACTAATTTCAAAATTGAACCTGAAAAACACGACTTATGGTCAATATTTTGAAAAAGAGCAAATCGATACAGAGCGATTAAAAGTGATGTATTCCATTTACGAACAGTATTATGAAAATACGAGATTTTCTATTTTCGTAGATGATTTCCAAAATAAAAGCGGTGCGATCTTAATTTTTGATTCGGAAACAGATGAGATTGTGGGTTTCTCGACTGTGGTGGTGCAGCATTTCTATTTAAACGGTAAAGACTACACCGTGTTATTTAGCGGTGATACGGTCATTTTGAAGAAGTTTTGGGGTACACGTAGTCTGCAAAGTACCATGCTCAAGCTTATGATTAAGCTTCGAATCAAATATCCATTTAACGAACTCTATTGGCTCCTCATTTCTAAGGGCTATAAGACCTATCTTTTACTTGCCAATAACTACTATGTGTACTACCCAAATATTAAAGACGAAAACCAGCATCTTTCAGAAGTGGTTGAGCACTACTGTGAAAAATTCTTTGGTGAGTACTACGACCGCGAAGCGGGTCTTTTAAATTTTGGTGATGATTATCAACCATTAAAAGGCGAAGTTGCACCGATTACTGCCGAAATGAGAGAGAAAAACCCAAATATTCACTTCTTTGAGCAGAAGAATCCGACATGGAAAGCAGGCACAGAACTACCGTGTATTGGTCGTCTTGGTTGGAAAGACATAGCCCGTTTCCCTGTGAAGCTGATGACTAAACCGACCAGTAAAGGAAAGTTTGAAGCATGCGTAACCCATAAAACAAAACGTAGAGAGGCCATCCAATGAAATCTAATGAATGGCTAACTTTGGGTTCGCATCTGATTTTAAAAAAATGGTGTGATGCATCTGACCGTAATTTTCAAAAACAATTTAATGCCTTAGAGACCACGCAACGTCAAATTTTGCATTCGATATTACAGACCTCGACCTTTGCCCAAGATAAGAAAGTTCAAAACTATGAGCAGTTTGTAAAATCATTTCCTGCGACACGTTATGGCGCATGGCGAGAAGACATTCAACGCTACCGTGAACAAAAGCTTTCACTCTCAAGCAGTAAGCTGGTTCGTTTCCAGCCGACCAGTGGTTCGAGTGAACAAATTAAGTTTATTCCATATACCAAGCTGTTTTTAGATGAGCTTGATCATGCGATTGCACCGTGGATGGCGAGTTTATACCGCAAATGCCCACAGCTTAGCTCAGGCACTCATTACTGGTCGGTGTCATGGTTGCCTGAAAGTCAGCGTGAAGTTTTAAAAGATAAAAACTTAAATGATGATAGTGCGTTACTTGGTGTAGGTAAGCGAATTTTGTCTAAGTTTACTCAAGCGGTTCCAAGTAATGTTGCCTTTGCCGCCAATGCCGATGATGCACTGTTTGCCACCATTTGTTATTTGGTCGCAAACCGTAACTTAGCCATGATTTCGGTGTGGAGTCCAACGTTTGCGCTGCAATTACTTGAACGTTTGGAGTTGCTGCAACAAGACGTGATTGAGGTTTTACAAAGTGGTTCATGGGGCAGCCGTCAGGCTTCATTAAAAGAAGTGATAGCACCGCGTAGCTCTGAAAGTGCTCAAGCCTTAATTGCAAGTTCAAATAGCACACAGATCGACTTTAAAAAACTTTGGCCAAAATTAAGTCTGGTGTCAAGTTGGGATACCGCAGGTTCAAAAGCTTGGGCGGAGAAATTAAAAGAGAAATTACCCAGTGTTCAGTTTGAAGGTAAAGGCTTATGGGCGACGGAAGGTGTAGTGACTATTCCCTATAACGACCAATATCCACTCGCATATCAAAGTCACTTCTATGAATTTGAATATTTAGAAGGCGAAAAACAAGGTCACATCGTTCCTTCATGGCAGCTTAAACAAGGTGATGTGGTCAGCCCGCTAATTACCTCGGGTAATGGCTTGCTCCGTTACTGTCTGGATGACTGCTTACGGGTAACAGGCTTTATAGAACAAATTCCGTGTTTTGAGTTCCAAGGCCGCCGTTTTGGGGTCGATCTGGTCGGTGAGAAGTTAGCACCTGAAACCGCTCAGCAATTATTGTCTCAGTTAAATGAAACAGAGTCGAAGGCGATTTCTTTACTCGCGATTGATACCCAACAACAGGTTAAACCATTTTATTGCGTGCTTTTTGAAGGCGACATTCATCACAGCATTAGCAATGAATATATCGACAGTATTTTGCGTCAAAACTTCCATTATGAACTTGCTCGAAACTTGGGGCAGCTTGACCAGCCTCAAATTCGTCAGGCCAATAATGGGTGGAATGCCTACAAAAAACTGGTCATGTTTGATGGCATTATCGAAGGCAATATCAAGCCTGAGCCACTTAAAAAAGTCACCCTCAATAGTTTGGAACAACTATGAAAGGGATGAAGCCATTTAATTCTCGGTTTTTAACACTTCGACACGCCTTGTATTTAGGCGTGTTGTTGGTGTCGAACACACATGCCATGACTTTAGATGAGGCTTTGTCTGCCAGTTTGAGACATGAAAGTCAGCTTGAAGTGAGCCGTTTAAGCGTAAACCAGTCTACCGCTATGCTTGAACAGGCCAAACAGCGTGATGGACTTAAAGTCAATTTAGTCGGCCAACTGGACTATGAGCGAATAGATACGCCTTCACACGTCTTGTTTCCAACCGAAGGAAACCGTAAAGGCCGAAGTTTGCAATTGCAGGCAGATTATCCGATTTATACGTCTGGACGACACCGTTTAGGAATTGATGTTGCCGAGAGTCAGCTTTCTGCCCAACACCAAGGCTTGTCAGATCAACGGTCGGAAACCATTTTAAATACGGTCATGGTCTATACCGACGTATTAAAGAAGAAAGCCATTTTAGAGCTTAGACAAAAGACCATGGCAAACCTGCAACGGTCTTTATATGAATCTAAGCGCCGTTTTGACGTGGGAATGATTACCCGTGCAGACTTGGCTCAGGTTTTGGCACAAGTCGCGCAAGGTCAAGCCGATATTACACAGGCGCAGTCTAACTTGACCGTAAGCGAAGCACAGTTTTATCAAGTAACGGGTGTAACGCCTGATAACCTTGTTGCCATTAAACAGCTACCTGCTATTCCCGCGAGCTTAGATGAAATTTTGGCGCAAACCAAAAACCATCCAGCTTTAATGCGTAGTAAATACGAAAAGCAGGCCGCAGAGAAACAATACGCTTTAACCAAACGGGAACTGTGGCCAACGGTCATGCTGACCAGCCGTGCCGGAAAACAAGATGAGGCAAGCTATATTGGTTCTGAAAGTAATAACTACATGGTTGGGGTGCAGCTCAATGTACCGCTCTATGACGATGGTTTAAATCGGGCCAATGTTAAAAAAGCGCAGGCCGATATTGATTTGGCTACGCAAAAAATTCGAAGTCTTGAACTGGACTTAAATAAGCGCACCCGTACCACCTATGCGCAGCTTCAAACCATTAGAGAAAATAAAGAAGCACTGGCAAATGCCATAGAAGCGGCGTCTATTGCCTTTGTCTACACACGTAAAGAGTTTGATGTCGGAACCAAAACCACCTTTGATTTGCTCAATACTGAGCAAAAGCTACTCGATGTACAAACCCAAAAAACCGTGAATGACCAAGACGAAGTGGTGTTTGTCTATCAGCTACTCGACCAAATGGGACGTTTAAACAATTTGGTTCCCACACAGACCGCACAACAGGTGAATAATGAATAAAACAAATCCACCACTTGCTGACAGCACTCTCATTACCCGTGAAGCAACTTTGGCAGATGATCAGGCTTTGCGAGACTTAATCGCAGTACCCATGACCACCAAAGGCATACAAATTAGCTTTCAGCGCGAACCGAGTTATTTTAGAGCGTCTGACATTGTCTATCGTCATAAACTGCATGTTGTGATTGAAGACACCGAGAGTCAAAAAAATGTCGCTTGTTATAGCAATGGTTACCGCCCGTGTTATGTCGATCGGAACATTCAAAACTTACGTTATGCGGGTGATTTACGGGTAGATCACAACTACCGTGGTAAATCACTGGTAAAGGTTTTGGCAAAGCATGTAAAACAAACCATGCATGAACCGAACTATAGTCAAATGATTATTTTTGATGATAACCATGCCGCACGCGCCGCTATACAAACGGGCAAAACGGGAATGCCTGATTATTATGACGAAGGGCTTATCGAGACATTAAGTCTGACTGACTTAGGCGCAAAAAGAAAAATCACGGCTTTTTTAAAGCAGGCTGCTAAACAGAGTGATCTTCAAGAGATCCGTAGCTGTGTTGCTGAAGCTCGGCATGTAGAAACCATGAATCGGTTTATTGCCGACATGGCAGAGTTTTATAACTTTATACCTGCCTATAACTTTGAAGAACTGGCTCAAGGTCATCAGTATTTTTCAGGGATAAAACTCTCAGACTTTTCACTTTATTTTAAAGGTGAAAAACTGGTGGGCATGTTTGGTTTATGGGATCAGCACAGTATTAAGCAAACCAAAATTTTAAATTACAGCACAGTCATTGGAATTTTTAGACCCATTTATAACTTACTGACTCCAATTACTAAGGGCATGCGCTTGCCTAAACTAGGTGACTCTATTCAGTACCATGTGCTACATACGCTTATGTGCCATCCAGAAGATTTGGCTTTGCATCATAAAATGCTCGAAGATGCCTATAACAAGTCAAAACAGCAGGGCGTTGGTGTGGTGAGTTTTACACTTTCACATAAAGACCCGCGCTATCAGCTAAACCAGTTTTATAAAGGTGAACGCTTAACAGGAATGCATGGTTTTATTAGTTATGAAGGCGACCCAAGGCCACATTTTGATAAAAACTTGATTCCATACTTAGAGGTTGGTCGTATTTAATTAAAAGCTTGAAGTGATACTTTGAATGAAGCCCACGAAGTGGGTTTTGTCATTTTATAAAAGAAAATATAGCAATAATTTATAATATAATTATTTAATTTTTAATGGAAAAGTATTTTAATTTTTATTGATGCGTAGTCACTAAACGTACATATAGCGCAACTACTATACAAATCGAAATTTAAGAACATGGTAGTTAAGTGATGAAAAAAAGTTTATTGGGCGGCGTTATTCTGTCTTTGTGTACAACTCCAGCTTTTGCACTAAATATTTTATTGGTTAACGATGACGGTCTTACCAGCAATGTCAAAGCGCTTTATGATGAATTAAAAGCAAATGGTCATAACGTGCTTGTGTCTGTACCGTGTTCACCACAAAGTGGTCGCGGTGGCGCAATTGTGATGTATAGCTCAACAACAATTAATGCGGATAACGATAAGCAAATTGCGGCTGAAAATGGTTGTCACAATGGCGCAGCACCAGTTGGCGCACCTGCTGCTGGAACCTTTACCAAAGCGGGTTATACCAATGGTGACTGGAACTACACGCATGGTACACCAGTCATGGCAACAATTTATGGACTAGACGTGGTTGCACCAAAACGCTGGGGTAAAGCGCCAGACTTAGTTTTATCTGGCCCGAATGAAGGTCAAAATGTCGGAAAAGTCGTTGTGCACTCTGGCACGATTGGTAATGTCCAGTTTTCGGCAGGACGTGGTATTCCATCAATTGCCTTAAGCGCAGATACCAACACGGTAGATGATAAAACGTTAAACAACCCTAACTCTGCGATTGTGGCAAAACAAACTGTAGTGTTATTAAAAGAATTACAAGCTAAGGCAGGCAAGGGCCAGTTGTTGCCAAAAGGCATTACCTTAAATGTGAATTTCCCTAAAAATTTAACAACCAGCACACCGTTTGCTTTTTCAAAAATTGGGACATATGACTTATACAAATTGAAGTTCCAAGTGACGAAAGACAATAAAGGCAACAACCAGTTTGGTCTAGGAATAGACGCGGCACCATCGGCTCCTACAGCCGCGCAAATGTCGGATGAAAGCGCCGTAATGCAAAGTAAAATTGCTGTCACTGCAATGCAAGTTGCTTATGACCAACGACCAGCAGCTCAAGAATGGCTCAAAATTCGTTTAAAAAGCTTATTTAACAAGTAAGGAGAAAGACCATGAAACGTTGTTTGTTGGTTTTACTCCTTGGGCTTGGCTTGGCCGCTTGTAATGACAATGATCACGATGACCAAGTCTCGACTGAAAAACCTGCCTTGGCTCCAAGCTTAGATGTCGGTACTTATATTATTAGTACTGAAACGGATCAAGAGTTACCTATGGCGGGCAAATACTATTCTGGTGCAGATGGTTCTAAATTATTGGTTTTAGATGATGACGAAAACCGCGCCAAAATTGTGATGAGTTATGATGCAAAAACCAAAGCTTGGCAGAGTAACCAGTCTAACCAAGCGATGACCGTTGAATTGGCACATTATGAAAAAATTGATGATCAGAAAATTACGCTGAATCAATTGGTCGGCAATTACGATTTATCTTTTCCAGATGGAACAACGGTCAATGCCGAGATGAATGCACAAGGCAAAATTGTCTCGAAAGACCCAAATTGTGTGTTTACAGGTGTTATTACTGAAAATGCATTAGCGAATACGGCAAACTATCAACTGACCGATAACAAGTGTGATGCGCTAAAAAACAACTCGAAAGGTTATGTTGTGGTAGATGAAGACTTAGAACCTATGAGTTTTAGACTCGTATCTAACACGGTTGCATCAAAAGACATTTGGGCATTTGCACAATCTTAAAACTAAAAGGCAACGGATTCATTTCGTTGTCTTTTACCCCAACCTATCTTGCGCCGTTGAAACAGCTAACATGGTTTGAAGGTAATAATCTACTCGTGATTGATTATTTTCTTTATGTGAGTTATGCGCATTAAAGGCTGCGTCATGAAGTTTCACGACTCGAGCGATCGGATTCAAACCACAACGAATTAAATATTCTTCGCGTGTTTCAGTTTCTCGTTTAGTTAATGCATCAACGGCATCACGGACTTCTTTTCCAAATAAACTTTCGATTTTGTCTAGCGTAAGAGGTGTGTCTTCAACGCTATCGTGGAGAAGAGCTGTAATAATATAGACTTCTGAAAATTGGTGCTCAATTAATGAATTGACCACACCTTTAATATGGTAATCAAAGTAATCATGAGGACCATACTTTTGACCTTGATGTGATTCTTTTGATAATTTCTCTGCGAGTTCAACTTGATTTTGAGTCATTTTTTGCTCTTATTACTTTAAGTATATGACACGGCCTAATTTGTGAGATGGGACGCTAAAGTCATAATTTTATACTGGATAGCGGCTCTTAAAAACATCTCTTAATAATAATACTGTCTCTTTTTATTTATTGATTTTTAGCTGAAATAGGACAATTCAGACTTTAAGTTTTTGAAATTTTAAACTTTAACTTAATGATCTAAAAGTAGATTATAAATAATACTTAAGAATTTCCTTAATTATCTAATTAAATGAAAAATAATAATTATTTAAATATTTTCTAGCCAATTTCACATTGACACCTCAAATATTCAAGATTACCATTTGCGGGCTGGCCTACATTGCCAGTCGGTTTTAGCAGACCGTTTTAAGACCGCATCAGACTTATTCCTTTCTGAGGGATAGTCTCATGTGCACACCTCGTTCCCTCCCGTAGCGGTAGGACGGGAGTGGGACACCTACGGGTGTGCTGGATGTCTTAACCAGTCTGCTAACCCACTTCCGTTCTGCCACCATAATTCTAATGTTTTGGCAGAACTCCATATATAAGGAGTTGGCTTTGTACATTCATCATTTCATGGCAGCCATTGCCAAAAGCTATAACAACACAGCTTAAAACATTTAACGCAGCTTGATTGCCGTAAGGCTTATTCAGGCTCTAGCTCGTTATTACTTAAAACTTAGACAATTAAACCTTGAGATGTGCTGCGCACAGTCTTTACGGCTTTGCTATGCCTTTTTTCTCCCAAAAGGCAGCGGTTTTTATATCTCATTTACATACAACAATAATTTTATAACGGTAAAAATATGCCACATTTAGTTCTCCCAACACGTGCATTACAAGTCGTAAATAAATCAATTGAGTTATTTCACTACAACGGGTTTCATCTGGTCGGCATCGACAGACTTGTGAAAGAGTGTGAAGTTACCAAAGCAACTTTTTATAACTACTTTCACTCAAAAGAACGGTTGATTGAAATCTGCCTGATTGTGCAAAAAGAGCGCTTAAAAGAAAAAGTGGTTTCAGTGGTTGAATATGACCGCGACACAAACGCAATGGATAAACTCAAAAAGCTCTATCTTTTACATACCGACCTAGATGGACTGTACTACTTATTATTTAAAGCTATTTTTGAAACAAAACTGACTCATTCAAAAGCGTACATAACCGCCGTGCGATATAGAACTTGGCTCATCAATGAAATATATAGCCTGCTTAGAGTACTTAACAAGGATGTTTCTTTTACTGATGCCAAACTCTTTTTATATATGATCGAAGGCGCCGTTATTCAGCGTTTAAGTTCCGATGAAGTTGATGAGAGGGTGGTTGAGGTGTTTTTGAGGGGGATGGGGTGAGGTGGCTTTTAAGCTTTCCTCATCTTATTTAAGTTATATGATTACAGAATGATTTACTACTCCACATAATGTGCAAGTAATGTGATTTAGTACTCAAAATTAATATTGAAATTTTTTGTTACATAAATTATCAATTAAAATATAGACAGCATGCTGTCTATTTTTAGAACAAAAAAACGAGAATCTACCGCTTTTTACCCTTTATTTCTGCATATTTTCTCATATTTCGCAGAGTTTTGATGTTTTTAGCTCTTAGTATGTAAAAACTATAAAGTGTCTTAGAGAGCAAGTGCGACATATTTAGACGCAATTAACTTCCACTGAAATAATTTTTGTAATAAAATTAGATCAATGCCCAACATTTAGTGGTTGGACAGTTAGAAGTGCACTAGATATAGAAAAGAACTAGGTGGCAGCCTAGTTCCTTTCTTCAATATCTAGAACACATCAACCTTTAAGTAAGAGACGGAGATTAGAAATGTCACTCTTAAAAGCATTAAACGAAGTGTTGAAATTTAGAATTACATCCTATTTGAAATTTAGTCAAGCTGAATTTCGTTTAAGATGGTCGTTCAAAAAGCCGCGTGATTATAGCGAAAAGCAGATCAAATTGGAATGCCTTAGCTATATTAAATGCTAGTTTAGTGTCATAAGGGTGACATTACTGCTCAAAGTCTCTCTTTTATAAGAGGATTCCATCATGGAATTTTTAGACTTTGGCGATATGCCAAAAATGACTCCAATTATCGGTAAACTTCCGAAACTTGGAACAAATAAAGCTGAAATCTTAATGTTTTTATTGTCTGGTGATCAGCCAACCAATAGGCAAATGGGACATAAGCTTGACTGTGTTAGCTCGGCTGCTCGTATTTGTGAACTAAGGCAAGATGGGTGGTTAATTGAAGCACATAAAATCCCTTATCGGACAGAGACAGGGAAGGATGTTCACTATTGCAAGTATTATATTATGAATTTGCAAGATGTTTTAACACATCCTAGAGTGCAGCAGTTTATCGAGTGGCACCGTAAACGTAAATAATAATTCAGGTAAAAAGCATCAGAAGATGCTTTTTACCTATCTAGAATATATTTCATAGCTATTATTTTTAAGAAAAAGAGAATAAGTTTTATTGAATATTCTTTTAATAAGCTAAGGAAATTGATTCAAAATGAATAATCTCTACTTTTTAATATAAGTGGAAATATATCCAATAAATTTATTTTAACTGCTACTGAAACAATTACATCAAAAGACATAGCATTTTTGATACGAAGGAGTATATTTTGAGAGACTTTAATTCTGGTGATATACATGGAGATGTTCAAATCAATGATAACTCCAATAATACTAAATATAAATTGCTTATTCACTGTACACCTGAGGAATTAATACAAGAGGAATCTCATCGAAGGGCTTTACTTTCAGATGAGCGCTCACGGAAAAATAGAACTAATTTTAGATTTTTTGGTTTTGCAATATTTTTGTTTTCTATTGCTTTTTTTTGGTATTTGATTCAAGGGGAACTTGATATCGCCTCATTAGTGATAGGAATGGCAAGTGTATTTGTCGCTGTGAAAACTCTCCATGCCGCAGATACACCTACTGATTTTGAAAAACGACAGCTGCTAACACTTCAGGAGATCAGCACTCTGCTAAGAGAAAGAGGTGTGCGTCGATAATTATTAAATTTTTCTATTCAATTTTATATAACTTGTATTATGTTAATGAGGATATAGGCCATATGAATACAATTACAGATATTTATATGGCTGATTTAACCTAGAAAAGCAACATAAGAAAGCCCTAAATAATTAGGGTTATTTAATACATATTGATATAAGTAATGATTTTCTATAATTATCAACTTTCCTATAATTGAAATAACTGTAGCTAGACATATCATCCATTTCCATAACTTTTATAAATTTAGCCTATTAATTTTTATTCTCTAAAACTTAAGCATCTGGTACTAAATCAAAAGCTTTTCCACTAAAAATTTTACCAGTCTGCGTGGTAAAAACTGGAATTAATTTTACATTTTTTTTATAGCCATTTTTTTGTAATGTAGCTTCTAAGTCATCAACAACAAATAAATATTGGAAATTAGTTCCACTATGAAGTTCATATGGAAAATTACAACCTAAAGGATTCCTGTAGAAAGCTGGGATAGTCTTCTTATCTGGAAGTTTTAGAAAACATGAGGATAAGATTACAGTCTTTTGTCCATGATTGATGCATTCCAAGAATAAATAGTATTCATCTGAAAGTTTATTGCCATAATTTATAAAACCAAAACTTTTTTTAATTTTTAAGTTTTCTCTTATTTCATACCATTTTGACAAAACTGTATAGATTAGTCCTAGAATTGTTGGCACGCCAAAAAATATAGCAATCCAGTCTGAAATACTTAATTCCATTTAGAATAATTTCTACTTTTTTCCAAAATCTAATTGATAATACAACGCCTTACCATGAAATTCCACCCCACAAAAGCCTCACATTGGGGTATAGTTCACCTTTTAGATAGTAGCTTCTTTGATTGCAAGTGATATTATGGTTTCTATTAAATTAAAAGATAAAATAAATGAAAATAGTGAATTCATTTCAATGCGGAAAATATTTGAAGAAATAAGAGAAAAGACAGATCTTAAAAAGGATTTCGAGATAGCTGAGTTATTAATACCAATAGCTAAAAAATGTCATGCTTATAACCAATATCAATTAGACAATGGTAAGCCTATGCGCTTATTTGAGAAAAACCCTAGTGATAGAAATAACGATTTTGACTATACATTATTAGAAATCGCGAGAGGAGACTTATATTTAGATGATAGTAGTATTTTTAATAATTATGTATTAGAAAAGTGGGACTTTTATCATGAGTTTAATAATTTGACCTCTTATAATTTAGAAGATATAGATCAAACAACTCAAGAAGATCCTAAACTATTTGACTCTATTTCTTTTAATGAGTTTATAAAAGAAGCTGAAAATGATTTAGAAAAGATTTCCATCCTTTATCCAACTATCAATTATTCAGAGCCGCATCTACGGCCATTATTTTTAACTGATTTATTTACAATAATTGAAGCAGCTTGCCTTGTAACTGGAGATAATCCTATAAAAATTAAATCTTTAATTGATAGTGGGGATTTAAACTATAGTAGTCATTACTCAGAGCATTCCCAAGCAGTCAAGGCTATTGAAAGAGCGATCTTAGTTAAAAAATTAGAATTAAAAGGTGATCTAATTACTCGTGAATCTTTACAAAAATATTTTTTGAGTCGTGGACTTACCATTCAACATTTTAATACAGATATTGTTATGGAATTATCAAGTGAAAAATATAGTATAGAAAATTCAACATTAGTACAGCCTCCACTTGAGCTTCACCCATCACAATCTAATCAATTATTAAAAGAAAATGCACAGCTAAAAACAGATCTAATTCAAGCACAGCAGCTTATTAAAAAATTGGAAGAACAAAGTAATCAATTAATACATCCTGCGCTTGATTCAAACCATCCAAATTATGCTCCAGAATTAAAATTAGCCTTTGAGTTGTGGGAAGAAATTTATATAAATGGTAAGTATGTTGAATCACACAGTAAATCAATTGAAAAACTTTTGTGTGAAAGGGGGCATGAAACACGTTCAACTAAAACATACGATTTGAGTAATCTTGCAAAAAGAATAATTTCTATTACTAATAAAAATTTAAAAAAGACAAGTGGTTAGCTATGTGACACATGTATGTGTCACAAATTAGATTAAAGGTGTCACTTGTATGACACCTCATATTTTTTGTTTTAATAGCCTCATTCCCACAATGAGGCTTTTTTATGAATCTCTATTATTTATTTTTAAGCTTTTTAGAGGGTTAGATATCTGTAGAAATATCTACTTATTTTTTTATTAAGGTAATTAGAAAATGAAACACAAAGAATTTGTATATGTAAAAATGCGTTTAAATGATGAATTGCATAAAAACATGAAAGTGAAAGCACAGCTTGAGGAGCGGTCAATGAATTATCTAGTAGACCCAATCCAGCTATTGTCTGATCCAAATATTTTACGTAATGCTTTACTGACCTATTCAGAAAAAGTGATTGAGCTAGAGCATAAAGTTGAAGTTATGCAACCTACCATGGAAGCATTTGACCGTATTGCTACAGCCGAGGGAAGTATGTGCCTAACTGATGCTGCTAAAGCTCTACAACAAGAACCGCAAAAATTTAATAAGTGGCTTCACATGAATGACTGGATTTACAAACGTAATGGCAGCAAACATTGGGTTGCTTATCAAGAGAAAATTAAAGCGGGATATTTAGAACATAAAGTAAAGGATATCCAGCTGCCTGATGGGACGATCAAAATCACGGAGCAGGTGAGAGTAACACCAAAGGGTTTAACCAAGCTTTCAAAGCTTCTAGGAAACAATAATGCATAATTTAGGCAATAAAAAAGCCCTTCAGAGAATTCTTGGCGGAATCAAAGGGCTTTGGATTGCTAACACAAGGAGCATTAACAGTGAACAGTATGGTACAAGGGTTTGGGAAAAATCAAGTCTACGATGCCAGTGATGTTGCTGAAGGTTATGGTTTACTAACAAAATATATAGCCAGCTTAGAATGCTTAAGTCAGATGCTTCTATTTAAGTTAAAGCAATTTAAAAAGCCCTGAGAGCCTGTAAATTATTTTGTGTAAGTTCCATTTTTTATAAATGATCTTTTAATCGATCATCGAACTGAATCGTAAACCAATTCATTGCTAAACGCCAATTTTGAATTGGCATCGTCCATTTCTTCGCAGCATTTGATGTTGCTAAGTAAATGACCTTCTTTACTGAGTCATCAGATGAAAAGATTTTCCTTTTCTTCGTTGAATGGCGTATTACGCTATTCAACGACTCAATCGCATTTGTTGTATAAATTGCATGACGTATTTCGGCTGGATAGCTAAAGATCGTTCGGATATTTTCCCAATTGGCCCGCCAGGATTCTCCAATTTTGGGATACTGGTGATTCCATTGATCACAGAAGATGTCTAGGGATTTTAAAGCATTTTCCTCTGTACTTGCCTGATAAATCGCTTTCAGACCCGACGTAACAGCTTTGTAGTCTTTCCAGCTTACAAATCTCAGGCTATTGCGTACAACATGCACGATACACAGTTGAATATCAGTATGAGGGTAAACAGAGGCTATCGCGTCAGGGAAGCCTTTTAATCCATCTACACAGGCAACAAGAATGTCCTGTACTCCTCGATTTTTTAGCTCTGTCATGACTGACAGCCAGAATTTGGCACCTTCTGTCTGAGCAATCCACATACCCAGTAATTCTTTTTGCCCATCCATATTGATGCCTAAAGCAAGGTATACGGACTTGTTAATCACATTGGAGTGCTGACGGACTTTGACAACAATACAGTCAAGATAGACAACAGGATAAAGGCTATCTAAGGCTCTATTTTGCCACTCAGTCACTTGCTCAATCACAGCATCGGTAACTTTGCTGATGAGAGATGCTGACACATCGGCATCGTACATTTCTTTGAAGAAGGCTACAATTTCCCTATTAGTCATTCCTTTTGCATACAGTGAGAGGATTTGGTCATCCATACTGGTGATGCGTGTTTGGTGCTTTTTGATAATTTGTGGCTCAAATGAACCTTCTCGATCACGGGGAATATCTAAAGCCAGTTGTCCATCTTGAGTTGTAATGGTTTTAGAACTAAACCCATTACGGCTATTTGAGCCTTTCTTGGGCTGATGCTTTTCATAACCGAGATGGTCTGAAAGTTCAGTATTGAGTGCAGTTTCAATCATGAATTTTTTAAAGACTGCTGTCATTTGGTTTAAGTCTTCTGGTGTTTTTAGACCTTTAGCCAATTCGGCAGCCATACTTTTGATTGTTGCTTCATCCATGTGAAGTACCTTTTGTAATTATCCTCTGAAGGATAAATGAAAATTAAGTACTTACACAAAATTTAGAACAGTCCC
>NZ_JAKTHX010000021.1:0-35256 GCF_027854635.1 Acinetobacter sp. AOR43_HL | reverse complement strand
ATTTTATCTGCAAACAATTTAACAACGGGTGATGCTGACTTAATGAAACCATTTGCATCCACAGTTGTATTTTTTGATGACAAGATTTTACGCCACGGCTGAAACGTATTTACATTCCAGTTTACAGACCTGACATAAAAATCGGAGTTATGCGTTATGCTTAATTGCGCACAAGCATCAGTTGAGTCGTTAAGATCTAAATTAATAATTGCCTGAGAACTATTGTCAGGATAGTCTCCAGCACTTGAAACATTATCACCATTATTTTGCCAATAAAAGGCATTACCATTTCCCCTCAATGTTGATAATTTTTGACTACCTAATCGAATTGACTTTCCAACTCCAAAAGCGCCAACCTCCATCACATTGCCTGTAGCTGTACCAACATAACGACTAGCTGCATGAGTGTTATTTGTAAAGTTTTCATTAATTTTTGCGCCAGTAGAGCGGAAAGTATCACCGCCTGCGCCAGTAGGCGCTGTGCCAAGATTTACTGTTTGAATCGTCATTTTCTTACTCGCATAAAAAAAGCCCCTAAAAAGGGGCTTTAAAGGGGTTTAAATTAAGGGTAAAAAACTTGGGTGAATGTCGTTGAGATTTGCCAAACATCACCTCCCAAACAACGGGGTTGATATTCAGGACTTGTTTTTACACGGACTTCACCGTCTAACGGCGAATCCCACAGAAATGATTCCGCGCCCTTGTGCTGATCGAAGAATGCTTTGATTTGCATAATTTCAGCTTTATAAGCCGTTCTTTGATAAGTCCATTCACCAGATCGGTTATTGATACCTACAGCAATGTTTTGTTCATACCCATCACCAAATTTGCTTGATAACGTATTAAAGCGCTGGGTATTACTATTGCCATCTAAGTCACATTCAAATGTGAATTTAAGGTCGCTCATAAATTGAATCCATTAAAAACCGACCTCATTTTGGGTCGGTTTTAAGCTTTAATTGCAGCAATGATTTCGGGTAATTTCCATAATAGAATTGGTATAGAAAATAATGTTAAAAAGGCGAGAATTGTCTGCCATAAACCATACTTTTCAATAGACACTTTCAGAAGCTCCACTATTGGTTTAAAATATTCCATATAGATTCATCTCTTTTCATACTTTCGCGAGTGATGGAAAACAAAAAACCCTCGATTGCAGTCGAGGGTTTTTTGTACGTAAAAATATAAAAGGTGCTAAAAAAGCCCCTATTATATTGTTCTGTTTTTCTCGCTCTTAAATTTCCCCCTTGGATATCCTGGGCGAATGGGCTAAAACACAAAATGAAAAACCCACTCATTCGAGTGGATTCAAGCTAATTTATGATGGTAGCAATGTGATTTCTTTACCATCCCTGTCGTTTGGACATTCGCAATCGTTTTTCAATCTTTGCATCCACCATTGCCTCATTTTGTTTCTGATACTCTTTTAAGATAACTGTTAACTCCTTACCATCCCATTCAGAGGTAGCATCCACTTTTTCCGAAGTCTGATTGATAATGGTCACCGTGGGTTGAGACTTCTCAATTCTTCCAGAACTAATCGCATCAAATTGTCGTGCCTCCCGTCGGGCTGCTATAGCTTCACTAGTATTATTAGAAACATAACCTCCATTTGCATAACCACTAGGTGAGCTAGTTCGCATTGATTCAACAACACTCACTCCTCCCCAACGTTTAATATCTTCTTGCGACCAAACAACTTCACCTTTATGCACAATGCCAGCTGGAGTATGTTTAAGACCATTTCCTGTATAACCACCGTCTGAGAAACCAGCGATTGTTTGTGCTGCAATTAGGCCAACACTTGCATAACCCATTCCACGAACTAAAGTAGATGCTGGAATACCTAGAACAGGGCCAAGCTCTAAGGCTTTTGTTGCTGCTAGCTCAGTACTTATTATCGCCTGACCAATTGCAATCGCCTGCTGCATTAAGAACATGGCTTTATATGCAGAACTTTGCTCACCAGCCGAGCTTTTAACCATCTCGGTCATACTGCTCCAAACTGTTGAAGCCTGTGACAATAGAGAACCATACAATTCAAGCTGAGTTTGATGCTGTGATTGCTGCAAATCTTGATATTTCTGTGCATATTCCTCTTGGATCTTGAATTTGTTCTCTTCATGGATCCTAACAGCATCTTCAATTCGCTTATTGTATTCAAGCTGATCAATTTCTTTCCGCTTGAGCTTCATTTTAGCCTCGTCACCCTTATTAATAAGAGTGGCGTCGTTTTCAGAAAGAGCATTTCTTTCTCCAAATTGTAAAGAAAGTCCAGCTCTTTGCCATATTGGTGCTGCTAAAATGTCTCGCTCCTGTTTTAGCTCCTGCAATGCCTTTAAATTAGCTTGATCATATGACGCTTGGCGTGCTGCCTTTGTGAGGTTGATTAATTCCAACTCATCCTGATATTGCTGTTCTAGCAATTCAACAGCTTGCTTCTGCTCAGACTTACTTAATTCAATGTCGTGTGCCGCAGAAAATTTCTTACGATCAAAACTTTCCTTAAGTAACTGCTCTTCGGTCAAGTTGAATTGCTTATAGTCATCCAACTTGGTTCTTAACGCTTGTTGAGCGATTGCAATATCATTGTCAGCACGGGCTTGAAGTTCTGCCTTAATTTCAGCTTTGCGCTCTGGGGTAAAGTTGGCTTTATCAACATCTTCCAACTTCTTAGCAAGATCATTTCTAATCTTGGTCACTTCATCAGCTACATCGTTTTCCAGTTGAAGGCGCAATTTAGCCTGATCTTCTGCCATTTTTGTAGCGTCTTGAAGTAATTTATCAAATCCCTTAGAGGTAATATCCCCAGCTGTATAGCCGTTAATACCAGCCATATAGCCTTGATAATCCTTCCAGTATTGGTTGTTATTCTTGCCAATACCTTTACCTTTTTGAACATTGCCTTCACCCGCATGATAAGCACGTACTGCCTTCTCTAAATCCCCCTTGAAGAGCTTTAAAAGATAAGACATGTACTTTCCAGCACCTTCGGCAGACTGAGCTAAATCATATCGGTCTTTTACGCCATATTGCTTAGCTGTGCCTTCAAGAAATTGGAACCCACCTGTAGCACCAGTAGTCTTGTTATATGCTCTGGCATTGCCACGTGATTCAATCATATGTAGCGCAGACAAAGTACCAGCTGGCAAATTATATTTAGACTCAATTCCAGCAAAACCATACTTTGCAGCATTAGCCTGAACTTTGGCATTAACAGAAAGCACTTTTTGCTGTTTTTCAAGCTCTTTAGTGCGCTCCTTATCCTTATTTACAAGATTATCAAGAGCACTTTCCTGACTAATAATGCCTTTAATAATTTTGTCTTGTTCAACTGTGACGCCTGCAAAACCTTTTTTCTGGTTTTCTCGATAAGTCTGTAACAGAAGCTCTGCTTCTTCTGCTGATCTATCATATTTAGTGATCAAAACCGACTTAAAGTCTGCATCCCATTTACGATCTGCAAGTGATTTATTGATGTCCTTAAGCTTTTTATTAAGCTCAGTTACGTCTTGAACTGCTCCTTTCGCACCTTGACTAACATCATTGAAACCTGCTTTTGCATTGGCACCAGACGCGCGAACCTGATTTAACTCTGCGTTTGTTTGTTTAACAGCTTTTGAGTTTTCATCTACTTTCTTCTTGCTATCAGCCAGCTGGTTAATTTGATCCGAACTGATGAACGAAAGTTGATTTAATCTATTGAAAGCTTGGTTTACATCAATAACGCCAGTTTTTAATTCTGCCCATATTCGATAAGCTTCAGCACTTTGCTTATTGTTGTCAGTGATAGACTGAGTAAGTAACAAGAACTCGTTCTGAGATTTAGATAGTTGAGCATTCTGTAAACTTAGTTGCTTTGTCAGTTCACCTTCCGCTGCTCGCTTTTGTGCACCTTCAAGCTTCATGAGTTCATCAGCTGCCATGCCTGCATAACGTGATTGCTTCTCAAGCATGTCATTGGCTTTATCGCCATTGTCTCGCATTAAAAGATATCCGGCTGCTAAACTTGCTACTGTGATGCCAATACCAACAGGACCACTTAGTAAGCCTAAAAGTCGTGTACCAATCCCTACACTTGCCGCACCAGCTGCTGCCGATCTAGCCTGAGCCGTTGCCAGTGCACCTTCCGCTACTGCCAATTCTCTTGTAACTTGAGCCTCAATTTTCTTTAACTCAGCCATACGAGTTAATGTAGCAGCACGGCCTTTTTCAGAGATTTGGGATTTTAATCGCTGTACTTCCAAAGCTTTCTCAGCCGCAATAGCAGCTAAAGTCGCTTGGGTATTTGCAACAACGGCTTGAGTGCTAATTACTTGTTGAGCAGCAGCCGCGCGCTCGGCTTGAATTGCAGCATATTGCGTAACTGTTTGAGCAGCTAATTCCTTAATTTTTGCAGCTACAGCAACACCTGAGGCATAAATTGCAGGAATGTAGGTTCCAAGCCAATAAGCACCACCAACCATCATTGCAGAGGTTAAGACATCTAAGTTGCCAGCCAGAGTTTGAATAGATCCTGATAATACTTGGGCTGTTCCAGATCCTTTACCTGCTTCACCTACGAATTTTGTAATAGCATTACTTAGCATCCCTAGAGATTGACTAATTGTTTTGTCTGTTTTGCCATAAAGTTCATCAACACTATCCCCAGCTTTTAGTAGTGCTTTAGTGATTACTTCTCCAGTTAATTTGCCATCTAGCATCATCTGGCGAAGTTCGCCACGTGTTACACCTAGACCTTTAGCCATGGCATTTAAAAGCCCACCTGCTCCATCCACAAGACTGTTAAATTCTTCTGCACGAAGTACACCACCATCTAAAGCTTGTCCATATTGGAATAATGCTGCCGAAGCTGATTCGGCATTAGAACCACTAATAGCAACAGCCTTCGAAGTAATTTCGGTAAGTTTTGCAGTTTGTTCTTGTGTAAGATTTAAGGTCTTGGCATTAGACATGTATTTTGAATACACATCATTTACTGCGCCCCATGAAGAAGCAGACCTTTGAGCAATATCAAACGTGTCAGCCATTGCCCGATTTAGTTCTTCTTGGTTATTTGTCACCAATTTCAATTTATTGTTTATGCCTGTATAGAGATCCATTCTATTAATGGCAGCACTTACAGTAACCAATCCAGCCATGTAGCCAGCAAGTTGGCGCGTTGCCACAGACAAACTATCCATTGATTTACTTGCAAAGTCGCCTTTGCGCTCAATGCTATCCAACTCATTGCCTAGATTGCGCGCATTTCGTTCTGCATTTTTAGCATCAATTACAATGACCAAACGGGATTCTTGTGCCATCTTACTTTCCTCTAGGCAATAAAAAACCCGCTTTCGCGGGTTAATTGTTTAATTTGAATTAATTTCTCAGTGCTTTCTCACAATATGGCGATGCATTTTGTAAGTTTGGATCTGGGCTGTACTGGTAACTACCTCCACCATAGTAGTTAACTTTTAACTCAAGTTTAGAGTCAGTTTTACTTTTAATCGTTTGCTTTAACCCTGATTGAACAATAATTTCATTACCATTTACTTTTAGCTTTTCAATAGAATCTTTACCATTCCAACTGGAACACATTAGACCAGTGCCATCTTTATTGAATGAGTAAGTCACAGCGTATGGGCCATTATTGCCCGTCCAAAAGCCATTGAGATCCGTTGATGTTGGTATTACAGACATGTATTGATTATTCATCATATCTGTTGTGGCTGCACAGCCTCCCAAACCTAGAACCAAACTCAATAAAACAACCTTCTTCATCTCATTCTGCCTCAAATAATTTTTTGACTTTTCAAGTCTTGCAATAACTCACCAATATTAGTTGATATTGCCGAACGAACAGCTTCGGAGTCTGTACCGCCCATTGCCTTAGGTGAAGCCTTGTGAGTCTTAATTATTTTCTTATAAATAACTTGATCATTTTTAGTTACTGTATATTCCACATCTAAATAGAAATCTACTTCAACAAATCCAATCCAGTCATACAGAAATTGCTTTATGTCCCCATTTATTGTTATTTCCGCATTGTCATTTGGGTTAAACCCAGCTGCTATTAATTCTTTTGTTAAGGAAGATTTTAACAGTGCATCAGCATTATCAGACATATACATTGTTCCAATCGCAGCAGATGGCTTTTGAAATTCATTTTTTTTAACTAAACCTTGTTGAGCAGGTGTGTATTGGAATCGCCCAACTGCAATCTCTCCTTGCCCGCGGATCGAAGGAGAAGCTATATAGTTAATAGGCATGGTAGTTGAGCACCCTACCAAGCCGAATCCAAGAAATCCCGCCATTAAAAACTTTTTCATAATGTAATCCATTTGTTATAAAGTGTACTAACTTTAACAAACTGGTTACTAAATGTCACATAAAGCAAAACCACCCGAAGGTGGTTTCTATCATTCAATATCAGGCAAATCCATTGGATTGTGCTTACTAATTGATAAAACAAAGATTTCAGTTTTACTAGTTCTTTGAAAATGTAAAACCTGATCAGATGTAGAATAATTTGCACCTTTTCTGGTTTGCCAAGATGGTAAACCAATATGAGCATGCCAAAGATCCATCTCCTGAGCATATTTAGCTCTTTCTTTATGATCTTGGTAACACTCAGGAACTTTCCAAGAAGGTGAAATTTTACCCTTCCAACCTGTTAAGCCATTCTGTTCATAATGTTCTAAAAAATCATCAATCAAGTCTAATTTTTCATCAGTGAAAACATTATCGTAATAATACAAAAACTCATCACTAAGTATTGCAGTGTAAAAAGGCTTTATTGAGTCAGTGTTAGAAGTGGATTTTTCTAATCCGTCGTTTGTTGAACTTTCTTCGCCCATGCTCTTCTTTCTTCACGAGTTAATCCTGAAGGCATTTTATACGATTTTTGCTTAGTTAGGGCAATAAGATGCTGAATATCAACACCTAAATGATGATTTTTGTCCGCATGGATTGTTGCGGGATGAACCACAGCGCAATCGATCATGAAAATCTCCAAATACGGATTAGATAAATAATTCTAAAATAAAAGTAATATCATTATTAGCAGTACTTTCAATTCAAACTATGGCTAATAACATTTACTATTGAAAATATAATATTTCTTAATGACATCTATGTCAATTAGAAATTACATTCTTAAACCCTTAACCTTAAAGTTTAATTTATTATAATTCAACAACTTAAAAAAGATAACTTTTTAGAATTTTAGAAAAACTATGCTAAAAGTGCGGTATATTGTGCATTCCTTAAAATACCCCGCACTCGATTTTGTTTTAAGAAATAAAACCTTAAACGTTTTATTTTTTCGCCTTAAACTTCATTTGCGACTCGTCTAAAAACAAGTTATCGATAGCAAAAATACAATCATTAAAGATGTCTCTGTCTACTGGTAATTCATAGTGCTCACAGTATGCGGAGATAGCCGAAATATCCAAAGACAGCGGAATCCCTTGCTCATATCGCCTAGACCGTGAAATAACGTTATAAGCAGAAAGAATCGCATTTGATGTATAAGAATACTCGGGTTTCTCAATGACCTTGGCAGCTTGAAGATTTAAGGCTTTTGCGATCGCTGCTTGCTTCGCGTTGTAGTCGCTCGCTTCTTCTTCTGAGTTGAACTTGCACCAGTTGTAGAGTTGGAGGACTTTCCCACGACTTCATCCTTATATGAATCAGCTTCTTTCTGGATATCTTCAGCTTCTTGCTTTAGGTATAGCCAAATTGAAATGCCAATATCACCCATATTGAGTAGCTTCGTCGCATTTTCATGAGAATACTCTGGTTCAGTTTCAACCAATTCACCGCCGTCTATCTTTTCTCCAAAAACTACGCCTTTCCAGTCTTCTATTAGATGACATGCAGCAGCTTCGAGAAGTAATTCGTGGTAAAGCTTATCGTCTTTACTAGCCTTACTTACATCATACCCTTTAGTGGTAATCTGATTATTCGCACGCTCTAATGCCACTTGATACGGCTTATATCCAGATCCACGAATTTTAAACTCAGCTAGTACATTTCCTTCCGTGTCCGTATATTCTCGCCATTTACTGACAGTTTTGCTTGTTTGAATGGTTACTTTTAAAGCCATTTTCTACTCCAAAAAAAAGCAGCCATAAAGGCTGCCATCAGTAAAATTAAATTAAGGATTTGGGTTTGGTGCTGGAATACGGGTAATGATTGGCGATTCTTCAACTACCTTATATTCAAATGAAGCATTTAAAATGTCGCTGTTTCCACCACTCGGTAATGGTGCTGTAATTTCAGCTTTAGGAATAAAAATTTCGTAAGAATTACCCAAAGTGTCTGTAATTGGGACCTTCAATGAAATTGAAGTGTTGGTGAACTGTTTTTCGTACATGTCTGAAGTATTTCGTGACCATGCAGCAGTAAATGAACCTGTGCCGGCTGCTAGTGTTTCTAAAATAGCTCGAGCATTGATTCCTTCACCTAAGCATTTTTGCAACTTCATAGTGTTATCCCATTTGAATGAGAATTGCGTCAAGCAAGAGATACCTGCTTGTGATACCCCATCAAGTAAGATTTCACCAACAGAAACATTAGATAGCTTAGGACTGTTATCTGCTGGAGTTACTGCCCCAGCGGGTGGTGTTGAGAAGTTAGTTCGACCTAAAGCCATTAGGCCAAATGCCATCGAAATTAAGCCTGCTTCAGGAATTTCAATACTAAAGGTATTTACATGACAACCTCGGAAAACGTGGTAATCATTTACGTCTTCAAAGCCGCGAAGTACTGAGAATGTTTGGCGAAGTGCCCCACCAAAAGTAAGGACATTGGATGACCAGCTATTAAAGGCTGCCGCTGCCATTAAATCTTGCACAAGTTGGCTATATTTTGCCTCACACTTTAATTCACCGGCATATTCTGCGCCTGTAATCATTGATGAGCGAGCAATGCGCCCGCTAGTGATAGACTTTGACTCTTCTTTAGAAACTGTTGCATCCAAGCCGTTATCTGTAAATTCAAATGTAGTCCGAGCAAACGGTGTCGGTGTTACACCTACCGTTGTTTCTCTTGCAATTTGCGTTATCTGACGCGCACCACTCGACATGGCTTATTACTCCTAACTAGGCATAAAAAAAGCCACCCGAAGGTGGCCGTTAAATTTTTGGCGTAAAAAAACCGCCTTTTGGGCGGTGTGATTTAATTTAAGTAACTATCTTTCATATCAATTGACTGTAAATCCAATGGTCACATTCTGCTGCACAAAATCTCCATCTTTACCTGCATCTATTGTTTGACCCTGAAAACATTCTAAATGCTCGAATCTGAAATATTCAAAATGGGAAAGCAATTCAACACTTAATACAGTTATTTCCTCGTCTCCAGTATTCGGTCTTGCAAAGCATTGGATCAGGATATTTCCTGTGCGGCGAGTGCAAGGCTTATCAGCTAATCCAGCAATGAAACTTGGCCCCCATTTAATTGTCAAACTACACCATAAACCTTTAGTTGGTACCGTAAAGCCTGGAGCATTTGGATATTTAATTCTGTCTTGAGAAATTCCTGTGAAGCTCATCATACGGTCGACTATTGCTTGCCTAGCTTCCTCTAAAGTCATTGCCATTTAGCCACCATACTTTTGAGTAATGTAAGTAAACGTTGTGCTGTAGATACCCAACGGAGCTTGATCAGACCAACCATTCTCTAAGCGCTCAGCATAGGGCTGGTTGTTTTGAATATAGATCAAACTACCAAGTTTAAATTTCACAGCTTGAATCGCAGCATCTTGCAATGCATTAGTAGAAGGCTCTCGCACACCGTAATCACCAGATCCAATAGAAACAATATGTGAAGCTCGATAAGCACCTGTATCGACAGGACTTGAAACAACGAGTGATTGCACTGTATCCATGGTGATTTTTTTTACATGCTCATCTGCCTGTTTCTCAACTTCAAAACTAAAGCTGCTCGGCCTTGCTCCCTTCCACCCCATGTTTTTTAACCTCACTTGCTTCGAACATTTCAAAAAGGTCTTGAGCGATCGCTTGAATCGAATACGCTTCAAACTCTACACTCGGCTCGCGCTCACCCATTCGCCGTTTTACTATTTGCCAGATATGAACAGCCTCATGTAAAAGCAATCCATAAACTTGTATTTGGTCCTTATCCGCTGTATCACCAATTTGGACAATTGCATAAGCGCCGTCTGAATAAGAACTAACCTGAGCATCTGCCCCCATATCTAAAAATTGATCAGCTTTGCCCATATCTTCAAATAACAAATCCATATGTATTTGATTTCTAGCAAGTGCATATTTGACATGTTGAAACGGTGAAATGTACCACTCAGGAACATAATCAAGATTAATCATTTAAGTCCCTATACTTTTCGAAGCTGACATTTCCAACTTGCACCAATTGGGTCCTGTTTAATATGCATGATTCGAAAGGTACCTTGCGCCGTACTCCATTCATCATCAATCATTGGCTCTTTGGTAACTTCATTCTGCAGCACAATAGCTTTTTTATCTGTTGCCAATACTCCAAGTGTTAAAATCTCATATTGGTTATACGAACCAAACAAAACGCCTCTCCCTTTATAATGCTCAATTACATTTTCAGAAGTATTCGTTTTAGGATTCCACTTTGTGCTTACAACCCGCTCACATGTAAAGGTATGAACGGCGTCCGCCAAATCATCATTAAATGCTTCAGCAATGTCTGCCTGAATTTCGTCACGTAAGCCCATATCATGCCCTGTAAAGTGGTATGCCAAAGCCATTAAAACTTGCATTTGGATCTTTCAAATCAAGCGAATCAATATAATCAATTGCTATCTGTTCAAAGCTAGAAATCGCTTCAGTACCTTCTTGATACTCTTTTTCAGATTCGACTGAATCAGCTTTAACTTTCTTTCGTTTAAGCAACTGCTCTTTGCCGTTATAAATTACTTTGGCCAGAATTCCTTTGATAATTTCACATGCAGCATCTTTAAGAAGTGGATCAATTGGATCTGGCACAAAACCTATTTTGTTTTTCATCCAAACATTTGCAAGTTGAACCAGACGAGCTTTATCACTGTCTGGTGCAAAATCGCTGCCCAAAATTGAATTTGCGTCATCTACAGTAATAAAGCTCATTGCATTATTCCTTAGGGATTAATTTAAGAAGTTCTGCTTTTGTTGCTGACGGCTTGTAACCAATATTTTTACTAGCCAAATACTCTTTTAATTGATCATTTGACCAGTTTTCAAAATCATTAGCTGCCGTTTCTGTAGCTGGGTTTTCTGCCGATTTTCCAGCTTCCAATTCAACAATACGTGCTTGCATTGCGGGAATATCGTTTTTAAAAGCTTCAAATTCAGTTTTTATACCGACCACTTGAGCTTCAGCATCTTTGAGAGCTTTATCTGCTAAGACTGCTGCATCTTTTAATCGTGAATTCTCAGATAACAACTCTGACTGGTTGCTGCCGGCCTGCTCTAAGATGGCAATTTTCTGCTTAAGCTGAGTGTTTTCTTCAACTACCTTTTCACACTCAGCTTTTGCATCATCAATCACAGTTTGAAGTTCAGGGGTGACTCCTACCTCGACATTTACCGTGGCCAAAGTCGTTTTTTGTGGCTCTTCCAACTTACGAACTTCAACTGGAATATCCAAAGCTTCATAGTCATTTTGGATTTTTGGATAGTCACCATAAATGATTACTTCTTCAGCACTACGATTTGGATATTCATAATAGTCAGGGTTTGCAACAGTCCCGACTTCTAAAGCTGCTGCTGCGGCAATTCGCGTATAGATTAATTTCATGATGCTTTTCTCTTAATAATAAAAAAGAGGGCTTAATAGCCCTCCAATAAAATTAGATGTTTAAAGTATTAAGGAGTACCAGACAAATCTAACAATGTACCAGCCGTCATTTTGTTGCTGGTCGCATGTTTCAGCCAGTTTGAACTTGAACCCAGTAAAGAAAGATCAGGATTAATGCCTTTGGTTGTATCCCAGCTATAACCAAGAATATCTAGGTTAAATGTACCTTCAGCACGCATACCAATACCCAAGTTTTCTTCATCATTAATGTCATATGCTCGGAAACCTGGTACTTGTGATTCGGTGACAGTAACGGCTCCCATTTGCAAACCAAATGCATCATCATCACCTACGGCATCAGTAACCAATACCGGCTTACCTAAGGTACCCGGTAAACCACCATAGATAACGATTTCAGATTCGCCATAAATCTGCTTAGTGATTGCATCATCTACGATATCGAAGTAGGTGTCAGAGTTCATTACCCATAAACTAATACGGCCAAACTTATCGCCAAACTTACGCATACCGCGTGTTAATGCTTTACGTCCATCCACAGCGATACTGCCTTTTGCAACCATATCAATGTTGCTAGAAATAGCGGCTTTTAATGAGGCTAAGCTGTACTGTAAACGTCCTGCAACTAAAGCATCTGCTAAATCATAACCAAGGATCATTGCGAACTCTTCAGGTGTGCGAGCACGGCGCTTAAATGCTTCTTCAGTAGAAGCATAAGGACCATATTTATATGGGATTTTCACACCTACAGACTCACCAGAACCAATTTTCTCAGGAACCACTTTGGCCGTTGAATTCACATCACGATGTTTGATACTACCACCAACTTTATAGAAAGCTTCTTTATTGAAATCACCTTCAATAATTTCGTTACGGTAGATAATTGCTCCGTTTGAAGCTTGGTTAAAGACATTCAAATTGTCTTGCAAACGCTCTAAATAAGCAGTTTGAGCCAATTGGTTGTAGATGATCATGTCGCTATTAACAGTTGTAGTCATAACTGCTTATCTCCAAAATATTTAATGATTAGTTCGGTAGTTTTAAGAAGGATTCTTGGCCATGTTCTTTGATGTAATCGGCTCTTTGAGATACTGACATCTCGCTGCGCTTCATACCTGCAGGTGCTCCACCTTTGCCCCCACTTTGGAAACCACCGCCATTTCCTTTACCACCTTTAAGGATTAAGTCTTTATGCTGGTATCCGCCAACCAAGGACTCTAAAGCTTCATCAACATTTGCAAGTTCACCAGGGCGAACACGTGAATAAATCTTTTCGCCATTCGGATCATATGCAACCACCTTGCCCTCTTCGATTTTGAAGTGATTACCAAAGGTTGCCTGAACCATATCAACTGGAACCGCAATGTTGTCTTGAATGTACTTAGAACGAGCAAAACCACCGCCGATAAGTTCTTTATGTAAAGAGGCTTCTAGAGCATCACGTTGCGCAACAATCGGGGCATATTTTTCCTCAACTGCTTTGATAGCTTCAGCTTTAACTTTCTCAACTTCACCGGCATCCACCAGCTTTTTATCGTCGAGATTTTGGATTGTTTGTAATGCCTTTTTAGCTGCCGCTGGGTCTTCGATTCCATCAAAAGCTTTTAATGCTTTTTCGGCTGCTTCTTTGGCTTCACGATGTGTTTTAGCTTCATTGTTTAAGCGTGCAATTGTTGCTACCGAGTGTGGTGCATCATGTGGCATTTCTTTGCCGTCATCATGAATATAGATCGGCTTATCACCGTCTACTTCCGCATAAACTTTACCGTCGATTGTTACTGTTTTAAGTTTCATTGGTCATCCAACCTATATATACAAAATGGGCATCCGCCCGGATTCGCCGTTAGCATCCGCTTTCGGCAGGCAATAAAAAAGCGCCCTTTAGGACGCTTCATTTCTATAAATGATTATTTACTTAAAGCTTGGCGTACAAATGCATCTTTTGCTTCAAGTAGCTTTCTTAATCCTGTGGATTTTTCAGGCCCGTCAGGAAGTTGCTCATCCATTTGCCGAGCTAAATCACCAATTGGCTTACTAACTTGCTGCAAATGTTCAGGTAAATGTTCATATTGGAAATATTGGATAATAGGGCTTGGCATTTTCTTCTCGCAAAAAAAGCACCCGAAGGTGCTATGGTTAAAAATTAAGTTCTATTTGATGAGTGCAATTGCTTTTAATCTTTCAAAAGTAAAACCATAAATTGCCATGGCTTGAAACCTTAATTTGAAGAAATGGCACCAGAATTCATTTTGTGCTCAGAATATATTGAGCATCTGACATATTGATTTGCTTTTCAGGCATTTGTAGTACCTTTCGCTACGTTTCCTTTGCACCCCAAACCTTTTGTCTAGGTTCATCACCAACTAAGCGGATGCCTTGAGGACCACCTACATCAAATGTTGCCGTGATAGTCGCTGGACCCTCAAAAACACTACAATTCATTTTTACAGCGGTTAATCCAGCTAATGGAATACCTGTTTCCTCGTCACAAAGAGCAAGATGAGGAGATTTATCTGAAACTCTTTTAAGTACCAAATGTCTAACTTTTGATTCACTCATAAGCCAAACTCCATAAATGACAAAAGCGCCATTTGGGCGCTTATATAGGTGAAAATTGTGTCTTAAGTGAGTTTAGAATTACCTGTAATCGGCAATAATTACTCACAGTTAAATCCAGTTCCAACAAGGTCTTTTTTCAAATTTGAAACGAGATTTTGTTGTTCCTGCTGTTGTCCACTAAGATAATTTTTATCTAGAGTCTCTGCACCATCAATAGATTTATAAAGCTCTTTAGATTCCTCTAAATTGTCTTTTAAAAACGTGGTGAGGTTTAGTTTCGCCTGGGCAGCTCTACATAAATTATTTTTAGCTTCTAAATCTTGAGTAGCCTGTTTTACTTGACCAGTTGTAGGATCAAAAGAATATGCATTTGCCATTGCTGACTCCAAAGCTTCAGACAATCGATCATATTCTTTAAGATATTTTTGACTTGGTTCAGCTAAACAAGTGATGGAAATTAGGGTTAGACATACAAAAGCTATTGTTTTCATATTGTATAAATTCTGATGTTTTAAAAAATATAACATAAGAAAAATTACAGACCCAACTTTTTAAAAGCTTTTTCATCCAACTTTCTCAAATCATCTAAGCTATAGAAACGGCCTTCAGGATCAAAGAACTTTTCAAAATCAAATTTTCCTTCCTTATAGAGCTTGTAACGCTTCGGCCCTAGCCACTCTTTTTGAAAGAAATCATCTGTCTTTTTAAAGAATTCTTTAAAAGTGGTATTGGCATCTAACTGTCCTATTAACTGGCTTCGCTCTTCTTTGGGGATGTCTTTAACTCTACGTTCGTCCATTACAAATGGCCGTTCGCCAACAAGTTGACCGTCCTTCTCGACCGGAACCAAGATACTGCGACAGTTAGGATGTAACGGCGGCACTCGCTTTGCCGGATCATTTATTTCCCACACTGAACCATCTAATGAAGCGCAAAGCTTAGAAGTTCGTCCATCTAAAACGCTAACAAATCGGACATATTCAAAGCCAATTTGGTTGAAGCTATTTAGATAGGCTTGATTAGCTACATGACTTCGCACAGTTCTTACCGTTCGCTCAATATCAGTTTTGGTACCATTTAAGATCCCATCTTCATAGTTAAGCCGTTTGGTACCACGAATACGCTGAACAATTTCTTGGTTAGTTTTGCCTGAATTAATACCATCTCGAATTGCATACTCAACCTTTTGACGGGCACTTTCAGCAATTCTTGAAAGCAGATCATCGACAAGAGCGCCACCTGCCAACGGAACTTTTTTAGCGGATAAAAATAGTTTTTCCCCATCAGGCTTATTAATTTTTGCTCCATAGAGCTTAGCTACGTAATTGGCCTCATAAACAGCCAAAGCTGTAGCAGAGACGGCGAATGCTTCAGGCAAGCTGGTATTTACACTAGCAAACCACTGGGCAATTAAATCTTTAATTTCCCTGAGATTTGAAGTTGTATATTTACCACCTGCTAAAGCAACTTTCTCCGACTCATTAAGCTCATCCAATAAATCCCGAAGCTTAGATAACATCTTGCTCGTATCATCATTGAATAAAGCCAATAACTCATTTACCGTTTTTGATGAAGCACGATAAAGATAGGCCTGGTGCTGAGTGAGTGCTTCAAATAGTTTTTTGATATCTGTTGCCATCTCACTCTACCTTTTGATTTAAAGTCCCATCTTGCTCTGCTTCAACATTCTGAAGCTCTTCTTCATATTTTTGTTTAGGGAACATACCTGTTTGGTTGTATTCCCACCATGATTTAAATGAAGATCGGCCTTGTAGAGCTGCTTCAAATAACTGTCGAGCTAACTCAGCTAAATAACCCTGTTTGTTAAATTCTTGACTGATTTCGAACATCAAATCATCTTTAGTTAGAACATCCACATTAGGCGTTACAAACTTAGCAGCCCATCGTAATGCTGCTGACAAGCCTTCATTCATATTAACGACACAGAGCGAAAGAACTGAATGCTGAACGGCGTCATCACTATTTGCCTCTGTAGCAGTCTTTTTGCTTCCAGAACCCTTCTCGATTAAACGTGCCCCCATCTCCTTCATTTTTTCCCACTTGTCTTTCATGGCTTCCCGGGCAAGCGTATTAGGATCAGCTTGAACAATACCTAGACCACCATTTTCAGGTAAAGGCAAAAGTACTTTCGCTCCAATGTAGATGCCACGTTTCTTGGCTTGGTCATACCACTCCCAATTAACACCCTTCGCATAGTATTGAGGTTGCCCCATATAAAAAACGGACTCTTGAAAGTCCGCACTGTCTCTGTAATGGGCTAAATTGAGATTAGCCAAAGGAAGTAATGGTGGCTTTTTAATCTCTTCTGAATTATCAATTGCACCTACAAATGTAAAAGGTATATAGGTCCAGAAATTCCCGTTGTAATCTGTTGGAAACTTCTTCTCTCCGCCAACCCAGTTACCCTTTTCACCCTTTGTGTACACCTGAACGGAATAAATATATTCCCCATTTCCCTCTTGCTCTAAACGAAGTACACGATATTGCTCTTGTTCGGTTTTACTAAATCCATCAGCACCGCGCTCAGACCTAAATTCACGGATAACTACGAGACAAAGTTTTTTCTGGTTATCGACCATTACTGAATCCCAATTCACTACATCTATGGCATTCAATAAATGAATCATTGGATAGGCTTTTTGCGCTTTAAATTCCGCTAGATTACGAGCTGGTGGCACATCAGGATAATCAACATATAAAGCGCAACGATAATGCTTCAATAAGTGGCGAATTCCATTTTGAGCCAATTGATAAGTACTTAAACCGGCTCCATTCGCATTACGTTCTAAATGAGCAAGGTCGGGAGGAAATTTAAAACTTGGATCTGTTGCAAAAGCTGCTCCAACTAAACTATTTGATGTAGTCCCTGTTACTTCATAAAAGACTGCACGAGTAAGATAAGCCTCATAAGCGCTTTTATTTGCAGGTGACTTATCATGTGCATTTGGCATCGGCAAATATTTTTCACCTTTAGCCTTAACTGCATCTTCACCTTCACAAACATCATCAAGTTTTTGCCAGTATGGCAAGTTTTTAACATATTCAGCATGTTGAAAAGTTACATCACTCATCGAGCAAATCCCATATCAGCGAAGAAGGTTTCAAATCCTTCATGTAATTCATTAAAAGCGTCAGATCCACCATCTACCTGATCGTCATTTGTTCCATTAGGGAAATTCCGAAGTTCTTCAATAAAGGCTTTGTTCCAATCACCTTTAAGCATTCGAACATTCCCAACATTTACTTGAGCGGCAAAAGGCTGTGCCCGAGTGATCTTGTCACCCGATACTGGTTTTGCAACCACATGGTAGCCACTGAGAAGTTTTGTAAATGCCAGAGCTTGAGATTTCCCTGCTTGACCAGGGTCCTGAGGAATTCGAACAGTTACGTTTTTTCCGTCAAGCTCAGTGGTTTGCTTTAAGCGTTTATTTACATTGTCAGGGCCAAGCTGTCCTCTTGTAACATCGACAATGTAAGTAAAACCATCTGCACCAAGAGCTTCTCTAACACCTGCAGTAAAGTCGCCTTCATTCTCAGTAGCACCAAAGTCCCAAGCCCTTACTTGCTTCACTACATCAGCAGGTAAAGCATCCACAATTTCAATATTGTCAGGCTTAAAAAAACCGCCTGCTGGCGGTGATGGCATTTGACGATATTGCCCGGCAAAAACATACGGAGCAGCTTGCTCCATTTGCTTCAACTTTTGGATATTGTGTTTTGCTGGCCACAGTGCGGATCCGTCTTCCTGAATAGCTGAAAGACATAGATGCTCCCACACTTCACCGTTACCACCAGCTACAGGAACGCCGTCTTTTCTATCACCTAGCAACCATCCAGCTAAATCATCTTCATGAAGTCGCTGCATAATCACAATGATCGGCGTATCTGGCGAGTTAGTACGCGATTCGAGTGTGTTCTGAAACCAATCAATTACCCCTTCTCGAATAGTTTTTGATGAAGCTTCATGTGCTTTGTGCGGGTCATCAATAATAATGCAGCCGCCAAAGCCTTTACGAAGTTTTCCTGCACCAAAACCGGTAATCGTGCCGCCTGTACCAGTCGCATAGCAGACACCACCTTGGGAAGTTCTCCAGAAGTCTTTAGCCTTACTATCATCACGCAATGTAAGCTCGGGAAAGACTTTTCTATACGCCTCTTCTTGCACAAGGGTTCGTATTTGGAAGGCATTATTTGCGGCAAGCATTGCCGAGTAACTGATATGAATAAACTCACAGTCTGGATTCTTACCAAAACACCAAGCCATGAAATTAATTACAGCAATTTCAGTTTTAGAATATCGTGGTGGAACGTTAATAATTAACCGCTTTATCTCTCCGCGATAAACTTTCATTAAAGCTTCGCAGATTTCTAAGTGGTGCCAATTTTGCATCCATTTATAACCACGGCGCTCCTTAAACATGTACCTTGTGAAGAAATATAAATCTTCTTGCGCCTCGATTCGGATGGCTTTATCCCGAGCCGCATCAGTACTCATCTAAGACTTCCCTCCGCGCTTTTAAGTAATCTTCCATTGGAACTGGAATTTCAGAATTAACTGTTTGGACTGGTCCGCCGTCTTTGCCTGTAATTTCTTGGCGATTAGTAAATTGACCACCAATATCTTTAGCGGCTTGTTCAAGAATTTTTAAGGCTGTTTTGACGTTTCTAGTCTTCTCAAGCTGTCTTTGGTATTGCTTCAGTCGGTAATACTTGTTAGCAATAGGAATATCAATTAAGCCTTTATCAAACTCATCTCTGGTTTTTTCAAATAGTTCGACATACTTTTTGCTTAAGTTTTTACCAGCAACTTTTGTAGGGTCATAAGTTGCAACTTGAACACGATCTATATCAACGCCAAACTCTTGTTTTACGAGTTCAGCCACTTCTTGAGGTGTATCACGACAAGCAAGAGACTGAACTATAAAGATTTTCACAGGCTCTTTTAGTGTCGCCATAACTTCCTCATCGTATAACTACGTATAACAAAATGGGCAAAAAAAAGAGCCATTTGGCTCAATTGATTACACAGTTTCCGCAGCATTTTGAAATATCAAGATTCGAAACAAACGGCGGATTTTTTGCGACTTCAATAAGTCGCTTAACATTTTTGCTTGGTCCATAACGTTTAACTACGCCAATAAACTCTTCAACGTCATGACCTGCAAGATAGTGCTTAGGAAGACCAGAACTATCGCTATAAACAATTTCTCCGTTCTCGTCTCTCATCACTCCAATGTGGTAAAGCTCATGTTCAAGTAAGTAACAGAACTCTGTATCGTTTGCACGCTCACAGAAAGAAGCGTCGACAGTTATTAAGTATGTTGGCACAAAGCCGAACCAGTCGCGCATCTGTTGCTCTTGTCTAGCTTTACGCCAGCCACCAACATTGAACATGACTTTTTCGCACTGGCCTAATACCATAGCTTGCTTGCTTTTATATGCAGAAGAGGCCCAAGCAAATGCTAAAAATTCTTCATTATCGTGAAGCAGCTCAGCTATGTGATCGTGATCGGGGTTATAAAGAGGCCCACCTATCGTTAAGTAGTTGGCCACAACCCATTTTTTTAGATCTGGTGCCGGTGTTAGTCTAATTGCTTCTTCTTCATCTGCTTGATCAATAAAATCAGTCGGTGGAAATGGTCTTATTTGCTCCATCTTCAATTCTCGCTAATTCACTTTTTATCCAGTTGATGACATATCCCGACAAAATAGAATCTGGATGAAAGCGCTCTATTTTATAACCCATCTCTTCAGCTTGATCATATCGATCAAGACTCCATGCTTTATTTGCCAGCTTTCCACCACGTCCACCAGACCAGGGCCCACCCTCAATTTCAATGAGCAAACGCAATTTCACAATATGAAAATCAAAGCGCCAGTGTTTGGTATGGATCGGTTGAAACTTACTTTCAAAACCAATCGCCAAATCCTCAAGCTCTTCCTTAAGTGTTGCCTCAGCCTCGAGATATTTTTGCTTCGCCTTAGGCAATGGTCTACTTTTGGGTTTGGTTTTAGGTTCTTTTTTTCTTGTAAGCCAAAAATAATCTTTACCATCCATGCCCTAGCCCCTTAAAAGAAGCCCTCAGGCTTGTTGTTGAGCCGTGCAATTAATTTGTTTTGCTTTGCTATGGCTAAAAAAAATCGCTCATCTAATTGAGCGATCTGTTCTGTAGATAATCCTTTCGTTGTACAGCTTCCCAAATGATTTAGATCTACTTGAAGCTGTCTTATCTCTCGCGTGATTTTTTGAAACTCAGTCATAAACACTCCAAGTAGGCAATAAAAAACCCACCGATTGGTGGGCTTCATTTGTTTGAACTATTATTTAAGATAGATATGGGTATTTTTCAGCGAGATACTTGTTAGCGATTTTAGTTGTTTCTGAATAAGAAATTTCAGCACAAAGCCAAAAACGATATGTATTTTCACCAACTTTATAACTCTGGCGGTTATATGTTGATTGCTTACTAGGATCTATTTCACTTGCTTCAAAATATGTACCTTCACGGTTATTAACAATTTCACCGTCTAAATCACCGCCAATACAAATATACATTGAGCTAATCCATAAAATTATGAATGGCAGCTTAACACATAAAATAAAAAGCCCCGCCAATAATCGATATTTAGCGGGGCCCTTTTGTGCCGTAATACGTCCGGCAAAAAGAGAGGTGTGCTTATAAAACACCTCTCACGAGATTAAAAAAAACTTATGTGCGTTTATTCCACTGGCGAATAGCATAATTAACCACCGATCTTTCTTCATAAGCAGTGTTGTAATGAAAATTTTCATCCCAAGCGATCATTGCCCAAGCACTAGGACCTTTTGAACCACAATCATGACACCAGGTGAAAGCATCCCACGTTGTCGAGCCGTCTTCATCTGGTTTTCCATAATATGAAGAATCAGTACAAATTGAATCAGATCCGCAAAATGGGCAATTCAAAGGTTTTTCATCTGGCTGTAATTCTGGTTTTTCTTGATCAGCATGCCAAGTATTGCCCATTTTCTATGCTCCAGATTAAGAAGCCCAGCTATCCAAAATAAATAACTGGGCTGAAGTTTCTTTTCAAGGCTACTGATGTGTTAAGGGTTCGCCAATCCGCAAGTAAATACTCACCTATTTAGGAGGTCAAACCAAGGGTAGTGTTTATGTTTCAAAACTCCGCACCCTATCTATCAATTCATTGACCAGATGAGATGCCTATTAACTTAAAATCCCCTAATAGGTAGGGACAGAAAATCAAAAAGCCCATCGGATGATGAGCTTTAAATAATGCTAGTGCTTCTGACTACACAAATGCACTGTGCCAGAAATATAAAATAGGCGTTTAAACGAGTTAGTCCTTAAATTCGTAAATTATTAAAGCAGAATATTTGGGGTGTTGATCTGTAGGATGACAATGGCTTACTGAAATTAGATTAAAGTCCTTTAATTCATTCCCTAAAAGTGCGAACCAATTATTTAGTAAGGATGTCAATTCTTCCATTGTAGTTGCATATACTGCTTCTGCTTTTCTCATGGTCACACCATTGTTAGATAGTTAAATTTACCAAGACTATAGAATCTAGCACAACCAACCATGATGTTCACTTGACTTTTAGTTTGATTAGTTAGGAACTAAGTTTTTCATTGGTCAATAAAAAAGCCCACCTTTTAGTGAGCTTTTAAAATCTTTCTGGCGATTACTTTACATTTCGCCCATTTTAGAAATCTTTATACTCAAGTGTATACCCAACTGTCAAGCACAAGTTTCTTGAGTATCAGGAAGTTCAAAACGAAATGAACGAGAAATACGCGATCTAATTTCATTTTCCCATTCTGCAACAATAGATTCTCCAAATAACTCAAACTTCTGATAGCTTTTTATATATGCAGTCTTGGTGGCAACAATACCTGCAATTTTCATTTTTTCATTTAACGTATATGGTCGCTTACCAGTACCATTACATTTTTCACAAAACCTTGCCCCATCAGGAAAACCCTTTGAATTAAAAGTTTCAAGTTTTCCTATTCCTTGGCATGCACCACACATAGCCTTAACAAAAACATGGCCACGCAAGATAATCTCAGCCATTCCTTTTGCCAGATTAGTAAGATCACCTTGAGCATTAGTAGGTGTAAATTTTCTCTTTACCATTTCTTCATGAATCTTTACCGCTAATTTATTTCGCGCTCGGAAGAAATTACCAGATTTAATCTCACCGCGAACGAATTCAACCTTGCCGGGTATATCTTCAATACGGCGCTCTGTTTCAAAGTTAAAATCATACTTACTATAAAAAGTTTCTGTTTGCTTTTGAGCTGGGGTAATAATTGCAATTCGTTCAAAATCTACCTTTTCAACTAAAACCGTTGCCCAAAGTTTTGCAGCTGGTGATAACAGCGCTAATTCACCTAAAACTACATCTTTAGAAATTTTCTTCCCTTCAGCTTTGCCTTGAGCAATAGCAAGGCGAAGTAACTCAATAAAATCAAACTTTTCAACTAACATAATCGCCTTCCTATTTACCCTTCATTAATATTTCAATTTGCTGTATTGCCATGCCTGACTTAACTTGCTCTGTGCTGAACCGTAAAACTGTAAAACCCATGATTGCTGCGGAGTTGTATTTCTCCATATCCCCTATATAGCCCTTGCCTCTTGTGTGACGGCCTCCGCTCCAGATCCCGCCTTCTACCTCAATCAAAATCTTTGTACCCGTTATTAAAAAATCTGCTCTCCATTTACGTGTTGGATGGAATTTGTATTCCTGTTCAAAGCCAATCTTGTGTGTTTTTAAGTGCTGTACAAGCGTTGCCTCGCCTTCACTCACAACTCGTTCTTTTTTTACTGAAGCACGGCGCTTAGGTTTGCTCCGTGGTTTTGCATAAAGACGTTTGTAATCAGCAAGGCTCATTGATGACATCAAGCACCACCTTTCAGCAAATGTTCCAACTGATTAACAAAGCGGTTATAAATTCGCGTTTTATCCAGATCACCAAAAAGGCTTGAAGCATGAGCATCGTGTTTATATTTTTGAACTAGGTTTTCAATTGAACTTCTTAGCTCATCTAAATTCGCTTGTTGTTCTTTTTGAATCTCCCAAGCCCACTTTCCAGATTTACCCTCAAACTCACTCATGGCTGGCTCCTTTGTAATTCTCAAAGAAAAACTTCACAGGCTCAGATTTAATTTCAATCAGTCCAAAACGAAGTAAATGACGAGCATGTGTGCTATCGCGTAGTAACTGAACATCTCGATAATGTGTGAGCATCTTCCGCCATCCTTCCAAAGGCATTGATGACTTGTTTGTATTGCAAGGGACACAAGCCGGATTCATATTTTCTAATGTGTCGTTTTGTGGTCTAGTCATTTCGCCCGAAATCAACTTACCTCCACCAACATGAATCAAATCTCGCTTCACTGCCTCGATATGATCTGCATGCCATTTGTCACCTAGTAACTCACCACAGTAAGCACAATGACCGCCAAATTTTTGCTTAAGCGCATCACGTTGTTGCTTAGTTAGTTTCATGACTGCCCCCTTTCTCATATAGCTTTTTACGAGCCAACCACCACAAAACAACCGCACCGCAAAGACATGCTGTGAAAAATGAAATGAGCAATCCCCACGCTAAAATCTCGAATTTATTCATACGTTCGCCCCATCAATTAACTGCTGAATATTTCGTGGGATTGGCATACCTTCACGGCGGCACATCTCCGCATATTCATGTGGATTGTCAAAAGGATCTGGCCCTATCTCTTGATTAATCTCAGGCTCTTTTTCCTTTGCTTGTAGCTTTTGCACGGGTGAAGGTTTACGCCCATTGATTTTTAGGCGGTCCATTAGGGATTTAAGATGCTTTTGTGCTTCGTCATTGCTTACTGGTGCGTGTTCAGGCTCTTTATGCTCTAGTTGTAGCGGCGGTGTATAAAACTCTTGCTGACGGCCTTTTAATTGCGCTTTAGCAACCATTACGTTGTAAGTACCAAAGAAATTATCTTGAGCTGCTCTCATTTGACCCGCTTCGATCAAATACATAACTTCGTCTAATGCATACTTTGTGATTTGGGTAATGATCACCGTACGGTCTGCTGTGAACTTGCAAGCTCGTGACCAAGCTTCCTCCGGAGACATCCAACTTTCACCGATACACCATGTACGGAACTCAGCGAATGAAGGCATGAAACGACCACCAGCTGTAAGCAATCGACCAAGTGCGTTGTTAAATTGATTTTGCTGAACGCCAACAAGTGTTTTCAGTGCGATCTGCTCAACTACCGACAAAGGAATTGCGCTTTCACCTGATACAGGGAATTGCTTGTTGAACTGAGCAGCGTAAACAGTTCGAAGAGATGCGATTAATTGGCGCACTTCGTTCAAGGTAATCTCATGCATGACCGACCTCCTCAATCATTGGAAACTTTTTTGCTGGGGTTACATCCACAATTTGAGACTCGTTTTGTTCTTCAAAAAGATTTGCGAAGTAACCAGACTCTTGTGTTTTTTGGCCAGCAGTAGTGATTTGCTCTTGCTTCTTGCGGTTAGCAGCAACTTGTTTCTCGTTGTTTTGTACCCAAGAAAACCACTTGACCAACCAAAGGCTTGGTGTATTCACAGAACTTGACTCGTTTGCAAAGTACCAGTCACCGAAGTTTTGAATCATGGTTCTTAAATCAATTTCTGGTACGGAAACAAAACGCTGTTTAGCAAGCGAGATAAAATCGTATTGAAACGTGCTGTACTCAGAAACGAATTCACGCATTGAGTAACGCTTATGATCTTCACCCTGATACTGAGCAAATTGAATTGGAGGTAATTGCGAATTTTCTTTACGCGCATTGCTACTACTATCAATATATGGTTCTTGGTTTATGGTTACTGGTTTATGGTTATTGGTTGGTTGCACGCCCGTTTGTTCTTCGTTTAACGGGTTTTCAACGACCGTTGAATTTTCGTTAGACGATTGATCATCTTTTGATGAACCACTGTTGGACGAACCTTTCTTTTTTGCTGCACGTTTTGCAGCAGACGCTTTACCAGCCTCACTCGCCTGTTTCTTTTTACCGTGGAATTCAGCAATTTCACGCTCACAACGGTTATTACGATATTCACCGTCTACAAGTGTAAAAAACTCATCAAGAACGTATTTAAGTGCTTCTTTCTGATCTTCAGTCGTACATTGCAAACGGCGCGCTAGACGACCAATGCTAGAAGCATCAATCGCCTTTTCAGTGTCGTAATACATGTCTAATAAGTCGCGGTAAATCGCTCGCTCAATTAAACTGAGGTGGCGAGTCGCGTTGTTAAAGTCACCAATATGGTGTTGGTAATAATTCATAGCTCACCACCTAAATATTCATATGCGCTTGTAGCCACGATTGAAACTTGTCCGTTTCCAATGGCTTTAAGTCGGTCCACCCGATTGGCCACCCCATCAGCCACTCGACCCAGTTCGGGTTCAATCGCCCACCATTCCCACCCTCTGGTGAAACTGCTGTATTGAGACGGATCTGACGACCCTTCGCTTTGCGTTCGGCTAAAGACTCGTTGCTCCACTTGTTTGCATCGCTCGCAGTTGGTGTCGGAAAATTTATGACCGCACCCGGTAAGCCGTTTCTCGGATGAGGACTTACATTTCCGCGCTTGTTCCAATCGGATGCTTTTGGGGTTGGCCACATCTTTACCGTTGATTCCAGACAGGGGCTTTTCCTGTTCCGCTCCGAACGGCAATCCATTCTCTTGGCATCTGATGCTTTGGGTGTTGGCCAACGTTCGGGAGTTTTTATTTGCTGAGCAAGTGAAATGCCTGTCATATTTGCCGTTATTTTCCCTCCTCGTGTTGAGTCGCTCGCTGCGGGAGTAGCCCACAATCCAGAGTCGGTCACGGATATGGGGCGCTCCAAAGTTAGATGCTGAAAAACGTGCCCATTGCGCGTCATACCCCATTTTGGCAAGGTCACTGATGACTCTTGTAAGTCCTCTGGAAACAAGCATTGGTGAGTTTTCCACGAACACGTATCTAGGTCGTACTTCACCGACAATTCGTGCCATTTCTGCCCAAAGCCCGGAACGTTCACCTTCGATTCCTGCACCTTTTCCTGCGGATGAGATGTCTTGGCATGGAAAGCCGCCAGATATAACGTCAACAATTCCTCTCCATGGTTTTCCGTCAAAAGTTGTAATGTCAGACCAAATTGGGAAAGCTTCGAGAATTCCATCATTCTGTCGTTGCGCCAGAACTTGTGCGGCGTAGGCATCACGTTCAACTGCGCACACTGTTCGCCATCCCAAGAGATAAGATGCGAGTATTCCTCCACCAGCGCCTGCGAAAAGAGCCAACTCATTCATTTAGACTCCTCTACTTTTAACTGAATATAAGAACTACCCAAATAACGGATCCGACCAGCACGACCAAGGCTTTTGATAATTTCCTCTGCATGGTTATAGGTAATACGATGTTGACGGACTAAAGTTTCTTTAAAGTCATCTCGCTTTACAGCTGCATTTTTAGTATCAGCTTTGATGCGCTCTAGGTTCTCTTCACACTTTTTGATTAATGCTTTAAGTGTGTGGAGAGCCGGTTCAAACCAGCTCTGGATTATTTGCTGTTGATTTGATAGATTAGTTTGCATATTCGATTCCTCTAGCAAGTAATTGAATTGACTAGCCTGATGGACCAGATCAGGCTTTTTCTTTCTTTACCTTTGAAATATAAGTTGCGGCTTCTGATTTCAGTGCTTCACGAAGTTGACGAATATGGTTTTCCATTTCTTCTAAGATTTCTTCGGTATCTGCTAATTCCGCTGGTGTTACTACCCCATCCTCTAAAACCTTATGGACCTGCTGATTAGCTTGGCCATTGTTTATGTTTATATGCAGCAACGTTTCAACAATGCTTACTTCATGTGCTTTTTCATCGGCTTGATTTGCTGGAACTAATACAAATCCAAGCATGTGCGCCCACGCCTTAACTAATGCAGGGTTACGGGTAAACTGAATCATCGCTTCAAGCTTTTTTATACTTGGATAGTGAGTTTCCATATTTGGATTTGCATAATTAAGAACGCTCTTGTACGAGTCTCCTAATACATTCGCAATCGATTGAGGAGTGATTCCCTGAGATTGATGAATCATCTTATAAATTGCTGTTTTAGCCTCTTGGCTCAAATTAATTTCACTCATATGTGAATCCTTATTTAAATTTCACGTATACGCACAGATGTCGAATAGTGAGAATTAGTTCACAGGTTACTCATCGAACTCTTTAAGAGAGGGACAAAGTTCTGCGGCTTTAAAAATTCCATTCGTTACCCGTTCTGCACGCTTAGCTACGATTGGGGACATTAGGTTTTTACCTTTTACCCATGCATTTACAGATGGCTGAGAGACTAGAAGAACTAAAGCTGTTTTTGTTTGCCCGCCCAAGTGGTCAACAAGTTTTTCGTAGAGTGCGATAAGTTTGCTTTTCATAACTATCAGGCTCCTATATTGATAGCTAATTTATAGTTATACCTATCACATGTCAATAGGTATACCTTTTTGAAGTTTTATAGTTGAGCCTATAAAATTCAATTCCAAACAAATTAAGGTTTTTGTTATGTCTGATTTGGCAACTCGACTCAAAGAAGCTCGTACTAAAGCTGGTAAAAGTCAGTATGAAGTAGCTGAAGCAGTTGGTATTAAACAACCCACATATCAAGCCTTAGAAAGCGGTAAGAGCTTGAAGTCTGCTTTCCTTCCACTGATTGCAAACTACTTAGGTGTAGATGCGTATTGGCTAACAACTGGAAAAACTGAAGATGGTTTTTCTGAAGATGATTTTGTAAAACCTACAGTGGCTCACAAAGGAAGAGACAATTACATTTGGATAGACGTAGTGGAAGCTAATTTTTCATGTGGACCAGGTGAATCTATTGAATTTCATTTTGATGCAATCAATGGAGCAATCCCTTTCCCACCTTCATTTTTTAAAGAAAAACGTGTCACTGAAGATTGCATGCGAATCATCAAAGCTAAAGGCGATAGCATGATGGATTACATCAAAGATGGAGATCTGGTCGGTATTGATATTTCTCAAACAGAAGTTATTGATGGTGAAATATATGCTGTTTACTTCGCGGGTGAAGGAATGTTGAAGCAAATATTTAAAGAAGCTGATGGGTCTCTTATCCTTCATAGCCTTAACGAAAAGTTTAGAGACAGAAAAGTAACCGAAGAAAATGGTAAAAACTTTAAGGTAATGGGCCGTCAATTTTGGCGAGCTGGTTAATAAATTCACCTATAGAAACATTTTTATACATTTGCCCACCTATATGGTGGGCTTTTTATTTATAGATTTACCTATCAATTTGGAAATTTACACCTATCATTTTATAGTTATACCTATTGACACCAATAATAGATAAAACTATATTTATCTCGTAGACAACAAAAAAGCACACCGACCGCTAAATCTGATGTGCTTTGCAAACTGCGAGATCATTATGAATGCAAAAGTAATTCCACACAAGCATAAGGTAACAGGCGTTACAGCAATTGCTGTTCTTGTAGCCCTTGGATCTTGTGAATATAAAAGCGCTAATTCTAGCGTTCCTTCTAATTATTCTTATGAAAGCAAACAAGTAGTTGCTTCTGAATATGAACTTTTAGCTGCTAAAAAAACTGGTGAACATTCAGGCGAAGGCGTAATACGCATTGACGGCTTTAAGTTAAATGTCACTTTTGATTATGAAGGCGTTCCTGATAGCTACGGTGTAGCCGGATCTGACTTTACAGCAGCTGAAATTACAAACTTGGCTATAGAGTCAGTAACGGATCTACGAGGCAAGCCTTGGAATGACTTCACCAATCACGATGACCATAAAAATATAAATATTTTATTGGTTGGCTACATCGACCGTAATAAATGGTTGGAGGCAGCCTAATGAAAAATTATAACTGCCCTACTTGCAAGAAGATGATTCCTGTTGATCGTTCAGAAATCAAAGCAGGTGATGAAGTTTCATTTTGCAAAGTATCCCAAACGTCTAAGTCTGCTCGTTTCTCTTCAAGAGAAGGGGTTGTTGAATGCCGAGAAGGTGATGTTGTTTTAGTTAAATATCGAAAAGAAATTATTCCTTTAAATATTAAGGATGTTTCACCATCTAATGCACCTAGTCCACTTACCTATGCCTTTGTTGGCACATGTGAATGTAAGGAGGCTTAATCATGACTAACTTCAAAAAGCATCCTGACGGTTATAAGTCCTATTTAGGTCGTGACAACACAGGCATTTACTCTGTTCGTATTGGTTGGCAAGTATTTGCGTCAAATGCAAACGGCACAGTTCTGTACAAAATCATCAAAGAAGTTAAAACGCCTCTAGATGTTGAAAAGTTCAAAACTGAATATCCGAACGTTTGGGAAGTACTCACCCAAGAAATCCGATTTCAGCGCTCTAAGCAACTAGCTAAAGATCTAGGTGGTTCACACATCCCTTCACCTGACCGTAAAGCTTACAAGCAAAAACGCGGCTTCACTGGTAGTAGATAGGAGCAAAAATATTATGGCTTTAAACATTATTCGACCTTCTCAGCCAATCTTAGTAAATGCCATTAAAGTTTACTTCTATGGCGACCCAGGTATGCATAAAACCACCTTGGGTATGACTGCTGATAAACCTCTTATTATCGATGCTGACAAAGGTGCTTACCGTACTGGGGCAAATCGCCGTGGTGATGTGGTAGTAGCTGAAACATGGCTTGATATAGCCAATATCACAGAGAACGACTTAGCTCCATACAATACAGTTGTTTTCGATACTATCGGCCGTGTCCTTGATCTGATTAAAGCTCATCTAGCCAGCAATCAAAAAAACACTAAAAGTGATGGTTCATTAAAGCTGAACGTTCAAGGTGTTGCCAACAACATGTTTAGTTTATTCGTCAATAAACTAATTGGATTTGGCAAAGATGTCATTTTCATTGCTCATGCTACTGAAGATAAAAACGACACTTTGACTTTAGTACGCCCAGATCTAGGCGGCAAAAACCGCCAAGAGATTTACCGCCTAGCTGATGCTATGGCCTATCTTGCTGAAGAAACTGATGCAAAAGGTAATACCAACAAAGTACTTAAGTTCAAAGGTGGCGAAGGTTTTCATACTAAAGATTCTGGTGCTCTAGGAAACATTATTGTTCCTGATCTACGCAAACCAGAGAACGCTAACTTTATGGCTAATTTAATCCAACGTACTAAGGACCATTTAAACACCCTTACCCCTGAGCAGCAGGCAACTATGAAATTGCAGCAAGAATGGGAGCAATGGAATAAAGCATGTGAAGAGGCGCACTACCCTTCTGATTTCAATGCATTGCTAGAAACATTAGATCAAAACCATCCACATATTAAAAACATGTGGGAATGCATGAAGCACTACGCAACTAACCTTGGATTCACATACAACAAAGAAAAAAGGAAGTGGCTGGAACTGGAAGTTTTACCTTCAACCATTTCGGAAGAACAGCGTGACGAACTTCAGAACTTTATTGCTGAACGTGGCCTCGATGTAAAAACAGTGTGTGAACACCTCGGCATTGATGCTCTTATTCAATTAGAGGCAGCAAAACTTACGGCAGTTAAACAAGAGATTGAAACATTGGCTAAAACTGGGATGACAGCATGAAAATACTTAATAAAGTTGAGGCCAAACTTGCTTGGGCCAATGGTGAATTACTCTTAGTAAATAATACAGAGCGCAATGGCTGGGAACTTTTTAACCCTTATGATTTTGGTTTTGATGTATTTGATAAATTTGAATTTCAAATTAAACCTAGAACTATTTTTATAGGTGAGTTTGAAGTACCAGAGCCATTAAAGGAATCCCCAGAAAAGGGTTCTACTTGCTCTTATCCAAGCCCAACTGTTGAATTAGGTGTACAGCAGTTTAAGTGGAATGGTTCTAAAGGACAATTGCGCATGCTCCAGCATGGCCAAGTTCACTCTAGTTTTGATAATGCATTTGCTCATTGCTGCGCGATTATCAAAGTCAGTGGTGGTGAGTTAGCTGAAGATATGCTGAAACTTCTGAATAAGCCAACTAAAGAAGTCGAAGAAGAAAAGCCATCAGAAAATGATGTTGAAAAGGCACAAACAACTGAGCCGGTTATCGAATCAGAAACCGCTGATTCAGAATATAAAAAGAATCTTGATACCCTGCTGCTACGAGTTAAAGACTCCAAAACACCAGACGAAGTAAATGCAGTTTATCGCTATACCCGTACTTGGTCTGATAAACAAATGGAACCTTTGCTTCTTGCAACTCACAAACGACTTGAACAGTTAGAAAAAGAAAAGGCTCCTTCGGGTGAACCGCCTTCTCTAATGGTTCAGATCCAAAACGCACCAGATCTTACTACCTTGGATGCACTTGAAATTGATGTGGCTGCACGAGATCCACAGATTCAACCGAAGCTTATGGGGTATGTGAGAAAACGCCGCTTCGAGTTAGAGAATCCCACTTCTACAGCACCTCAAGAGAATGAACCTGATTATCTGTTAGGAGACAACTTCTAATATGAAAGACCAATTCAAGAAAGTGAATAACAAGCACTTACTTGGTTTTACTAACTACTTGCACTTGCTGGGCTTTGTAATAGTCCAGCAGGGAGTAAACCAAGCAATGCTTTTAACGAAACATTATGCCGTACCTGTAGCTTGGCGCCGCATAACTATCGACTACAACAACCGTTTAAATAAACCCGCCCAGCAGCTTTATAAAGAGTTTGTTGAGTGGACCAAAGAAGAATATTTGAGGGCTTAAAAATGGATATGGAATTATATAAATCAGTTGTAGATTTCGTTAGGAATCATAACAAAGCTAGCACGTCACATATTCAACGTGCATTTAACCTCAGTTATAACCGTGCCGTTCCACTCATGGATAAATTAGAAGAAGACTATGTAATTAGTCCAATGTCAGCAAATGGCAAACGTGAAGTTTATCCAGAAATTGTAGCTGAGCTCCAGCAACAAATTAAAGCTCTAACTGCCGATTTAAAAGAGTCACAAAGTGATTTTGCTTATGCATATAAATCTGTCACCAGCTGGACTGAACGTGCATATAAACAACGTGAAAAAGTTGAATTGATTAAGAATGAGGTTGAGCGATTCAAGCAATCAGGATCCCCTTCAGACCTAAATCAATTTTTAAGTAATTTAATTCAGTTGGCCACATTTAAAAATGACAATGAATTTACAGATTTTGTCTTATTCCCAAAAGTAGCTACAAAAGAATTAAACGAAATATTAGGAATGCAATGTTTTCAATTTATTCGCACTGCTCAGATCTATAGAGAACTTGGATTTGAGATAAAGAAAAGAGCGGAAAATGAACAAGCATTCTTTTTATTTAAGTTTCTGCATTTAGCACTAGTACATGGTGATAAGTATTTAGATGTATTTAATGCAGAAACTCGAAAGCTAATTGAAGCAAGCAAATCGGGAGCTGTTAATGAGTAAATCAACATTGTGGGCGGTTGCAATGCGACCTGAAGGTTACAGCCCTTTTAAACAAACACCAGCAGCTTCTAAAGAGATAGCTGAGAGAGCTGTAGAGCGTTATAGAAAAATGCATGAAAAAGAAGGCAACAACTTTTTCTTAGAAATTTTCGATGATGTGATCAAAGTCCAGAAATGGCACGGCACCCGTAAGGATCATATTAAAAAACTATTTTATGTAGAAAGCTGGTTTAGCCAAGCAATGTATCAATGCTTTGATTTAAAGACAGCTGAACGTGTTTTCAAATTTGATGAAATTGTGAATTGCTACAAGAAAGGTTCTGCTCCCCTTGTAACCAAAAGCTTTGAAGAAGCAAAACAATTTTACGGATCTGGAGCTGAACAATGAGCATAACTCTTAATGGTCACCAATTAAAAAGCCTTCTTGATTTTGTTAATCCAGACGGTGAAAAAGATTTAGAGCAACTTGAAACTGAACTAACTATTAAATTCTTTGAAGATGGACACAGTGGCAAAGGCTATTACTTTTGGATGACCGAATATCCTGAAGAAGGTGCGATGAAGCTAGATATTGAATCGGGAGCTGAGGGATGAAAAGGCTAAACGCAATAGAAATAGCAGCTGCTGCCTGCGGCTTAGTTAGCAATGTAAGTTGTACCGAAATTTCACAAGAAGCTCTCGAAAAAGCTATGGTACAAGTCGAAGTCTGGAACATTATTCGAGCAGCCAAAGAGATTTGGTATGACAACGGGATGATCAACCGCTTTGAACCAGAAGAAGAAAAGGTAACTCTACTTGTTCAATGGTTATCTAGCTTAGACAAAGTTTTGATTGGCGATATGGAAGCAGAGTTGTCTAAATTAAACGATGATGATCTTCATACTCTATGTTGTGGTGAAGAATCTGAACAAGATCGAATCGGTTCCAAAGAAGTAAATGAATTTCTTTGCCGCATTTTTGATGAAGAGTACGAAGTTAAAGCGGAAAATGAGGAGAAATAAATGTCTTGGTATTCGTTAAGGCAACTAGCCAAAGAACTCGGTATGGCTCCAAATACATTTAAAAAATATTATTTGGAGGGACTGTTCTAAATTTTGTGTAAGTACTTAATTTTCATTTATCCTTCAGAGGATAATTACAAAAGGTACTTCACATGGATGAAGCAACAATCAAAAGTATGGCTGCCGAATTGGCTAAAGGTCTAAAAACACCAGAAGACTTAAACCAAATGACAGCAGTCTTTAAAAAATTCATGATTGAAACTGCACTCAATACTGAACTTTCAGACCATCTCGGTTATGAAAAGCATCAGCCCAAGAAAGGCTCAAATAGCCGTAATGGGTTTAGTTCTAAAACCATTACAACTCAAGATGGACAACTGGCTTTAGATATTCCCCGTGATCGAGAAGGTTCATTTGAGCCACAAATTATCAAAAAGCACCAAACACGCATCACCAGTATGGATGACCAAATCCTCTCACTGTATGCAAAAGGAATGACTAATAGGGAAATTGTAGCCTTCTTCAAAGAAATGTACGATGCCGATGTGTCAGCATCTCTCATCAGCAAAGTTACCGATGCTGTGATTGAGCAAGTGACTGAGTGGCAAAATAGAGCCTTAGATAGCCTTTATCCTGTTGTCTATCTTGACTGTATTGTTGTCAAAGTCCGTCAGCACTCCAATGTGATTAACAAGTCCGTATACCTTGCTTTAGGCATCAATATGGATGGGCAAAAAGAATTACTGGGTATGTGGATTGCTCAGACAGAAGGTGCCAAATTCTGGCTGTCAGTCATGACAGAGCTAAAAAATCGAGGAGTACAGGACATTCTTGTTGCCTGTGTAGATGGATTAAAAGGCTTCCCTGACGCGATAGCCTCTGTTTACCCTCATACTGATATTCAACTGTGTATCGTGCATGTTGTACGCAATAGCCTGAGATTTGTAAGCTGGAAAGACTACAAAGCTGTTACGTCGGGTCTGAAAGCGATTTATCAGGCAAGTACAGAGGAAAATGCTTTAAAATCCCTAGACATCTTCTGTGATCAATGGAATCACCAGTATCCCAAAATTGGAGAATCCTGGCGGGCCAATTGGGAAAATATCCGAACGATCTTTAGCTATCCAGCCGAAATACGTCATGCAATTTATACAACAAATGCGATTGAGTCGTTGAATAGCGTAATACGCCATTCAACGAAGAAAAGGAAAATCTTTTCATCTGATGACTCAGTAAAGAAGGTCATTTACTTAGCAACATCAAATGCTGCGAAGAAATGGACGATGCCAATTCAAAATTGGCGTTTAGCAATGAATTGGTTTACGATTCAGTTCGATGATCGATTAAAAGATCATTTATAAAAAATGGAACTTACACAAAATAATTTACAGGCTC
>NZ_JAKTHX010000020.1:0-16312 GCF_027854635.1 Acinetobacter sp. AOR43_HL | reverse complement strand
ATAATGTGGTGCACAGATTATGTTACTAAGCCCCAGTGAGAACATTGTTCGTCTCACGGGGCTTTTTAACATCAATCTGCATTATGCGAATCTTGAACGCCAAGCGGTGAGGGAGGGAGAAGGAGCTTCGACGCCCGACCGACCGAGCCGCGGGGCGGAAGAGGAGTCCACGCTTTCTAATGGTGGACTCTAGTCCGATATTTCGGAAATTATTCGTCTTTACCCAGCACTTCCTGTCTGTATCTTATGACTTCTTCTGCCTTTAAATCCTTTAAGTGGTATTTGATAAGAGCGTGAATTACGTCACTTTCTGCCATCAGTGATTTTTTCTGTACGACGAATTTCATCAGTGTTTCTTTCACGTCTTCAACTTCTTCACTGCGTATTTTATAGACCTTGCTCATTTGTAAACGCCTTGTAACTAAATAACTAGGTAACTTTTTTAATATTAACTCGTTTTACGAGTTGACAAGTTACCTAGTAATTTTGTTTAATCTTTTAAACGCGGTTACTTGGTAACTTTTTTATGTTAGATCATATTTGCATTAACGCTCCATTCGAATCGAGCTTTTTTTCAGTCGATTCAGAAGGACGTTATTTTTTTGTAGATGTCGATCTGCATTCAATTGAAATACCACTTGCTTCGCGTTCAGTTCATAAGAATGACGACGGTTCTATTTCTGCTGCTGCTTTATTTCATCCCTATGAATCAGTGCCAACACACTACACAGGTATGGCAATGAAAGTGTTTTTCGATGCAAGTTATGAACCATACGTACAGATCAAGGCTTCGCCTGCAAAGCTGTTACAAGGTCATAACGTATTTGGAAGTGACAACATAGAGCAGGGTGCTATGGAAATGATCGGCTTTCTACATGAAGCCTATCCAGTCTTAGCAAGAATGCTAGATTGGCCTCGTGCTTGGGTATCACATATCGATGTGACTTATTCAGCACGTTTGAAAGACCAGAGCACGGCTAAAAAAGTTTTGGATTTCTTGAGTAATGTCAGTAATGGCCAGACTCGTTTAAGTAATAAGCGTTTCGATAGTTCAGTCTATTGGGGAGGTCAGACTTCAAGGCTTGTGAATCACAAGTGTTATATGAAGCATGATGAATTTATCGCTCAATTTGAAGAGTATAAAATGCTCGCAAAGAAAAATGATAAAGCAGCTCAACGAGTTGTTGAGGTCATGTCCAATTCGGATCTGATTAACTGGACTATCGGTCTTTTACGTTTTGAATCACGTTTAAAAAAGCGTTGGCTCGAACGTAATGGAATTCCTACCAATCTCTTTGATTTAATTAAGTTTCAACGTTCTAACCCTGATTTACTTCAAACACTCTGGAACAAAGCTACTCATAGCATTTTTGAAGCCTTGCGAGGTCAAACTATGAAATTAACAGATGATACAAGTGTACTTGAAGCCATTGAACGCTCAGAAGTTGTTATGACCAAATCTGGCAAGGTTTCTCACACTAAAGTACGTAATTTATTCGCGATGTTTTGTCTTATCCGTGAAAAAGGATTCGATGAGATTAAAAATAATTACGGTAAGTCTCAGTTTTATAACCTAATTTCCCAATTGTGTGAATGTGGCTTTTCAAAGGCATATTTGCAGAACCTTCACGATGAGAAGGCATCAAACATCATTCCATTCGTAAAGCTCGTAGAAATCGACTTCAATCAACAATTGCCAAACTGGTATGAAGAGCCAGTTTCGCAGTTTAACTACAAAATCGCATAGGTGAGCAAATGAACAATTCACAACATCCAATTATGACAGTTACAGGTATCCGTAAATCCGCGGGTGATTTCCAAGATCAGTCAACTGGTAAAGAAATCAAGTTCTCAAATACGGTTGTAACTGTACTTCAAGAATATTCAGAAAAAGAAAAAGAACAAGGCGCAATCGGTTTTAAATCGACTGACTACAAGATTAAAGGCGCTCAGTTCTTCAATGATTATCTTCATCAGGAATTACCAAACAAAGCTAAGTTGATCTTTGATTGGGATTTCACAGGCAAACAACCAAAGGCTGTATTAGTAGCTTTGGATTTTGATGTTGTGGAAGCAGCGTAATAAAGCTATACGAATCAAAGTGTTAATAATAAAACACTTCGTATAATGTATAATATGTAAATAAATCAATAACTTAGAGCAATTATTAGTATGAATATTATAGCAATGCTAGGGGATAATCAAGCGGAGTGCCCAAAGTGCCTCTCTCTATTTCATTGGCAGTATTTGCATTTTCATATGTCTAAGTGTGAGGGTTAATTAATGACTGAATTAGAAAATGCTCGAATTGTGACTGAGTTACTTAACTCATTATCGCCACTATTCATTGCTGTATTCATCTTGGGTCTTCTCACAGGTGTTTTCTTTTTTGGTCGTCTTATTGATTCTATTGACCGCTTAGGGGAGCGTTTAAGACGTCCTAAGCGTATACGTTTTCGAAATATGAATGGTCGTCATGAACGTGGTGACAGTTTCGAATATTTGTATTTGTTTAAGGGTGAATATTTCACTTTAGAACAACAACAATTTTTAAAACGTCAAGCACTTCAGCGTCTTAGAAATAAAGGGAAATAATCATGGACGTTTACGTTTGCTCAGCTATTGAAATCGTTAATAACGTGCAGACGTGTACGGCTTATGTGCCTTTATCTATTGCTCAGGTCTTCAATGGCTTGGCAATAACGCAAGCAGATTCTATCGCTATATCAAAAGCTATAGCGGAGATATGCGGTCTTTTGATCGCTTACAGCTTCATTATGAAAGCTGCAAAACTAGCCTAAATAGGAGAAACATCATGGCTTATTCAAACGTAACACCAATGACTCAACAAGCTCATCAAAAAACTTGGTTCCAAAAATTCCGTGGTCGTTTTGCTGCGGGTACAGGTTTAATTCTTGCGGGTGCTGGTACTGCACATGCTGAGGGTTTAACTGAGGTGGGGACTGCAATTACTGGTCAGCTCACAGCATCACAAGCAATCATCATTACTGTTTTGGTTGCTGCTGCGACTATTACAGCAATCATTATCGGGTATCGAAAACTTAATAAAGGCGCTAACGCTGCTTAAAAACTAGCCCCTTCGGGGGCTTCCTTATTTTGGGGTGATGTATGCCAGAAGCTTCAATTTTTTATTGGATTTTACCTATAACAATAGTGGTGGTCACATGGGTCGTTATAAAAAATATCTAACTATATTATTGATGTTTAGCATACACATGATGCCTTTTAATGCTGTCCGTGCTTCGACTGCTGCTGATGGCTGGTCTATTAGCAAGCGGTTAGTGCAAGGTGCTACGACATTTTATGATGGTGCTAAAGAAGTTGTTTTGAATGGTAAGACTTATGCAGCTAAGGGGACTGCTGCAATTACGCCAACCGTTTCCCAAGTTTCAAAGATGATTGTAAGGACGGGTGCTGTCTTAGCTGTTGATCTTGCAATTAAAGCTCTAATTGACGGTGTTGAGTACGTCATGGATCCTGCAAACAACAGAGTTAAATATAATGCCCCCGGTGAGGTTGGGGACTGGATGGTCAATGGTATTGTGTATCCAGATATGACTCTTGATCAAGCATGTAGTGCTGCTCGTCCTTCATATTTGCATCACAATGGCTCAACTTGCAATTACGGAACTAAAGACCCTGAAGTTATTCAAGCATCTTGGGCTTATGCTCTTGTTAGTTCTACTACAACTGAAGAAAGATATTTACCTTACGATGCTGTAGCATCTCAAATCATTGGTGATGCTGCGGGAAAAGAAGATGCTAAAGCCTACGTTTCATCTGTTGCAGACACTGCTTTAGATAATGATGAACAAAGACAAATTGTTCCACAATCTGAAATTGTTAATCAGCTAAATCAGTCACAATCTATTCCGACTTCGAACACGGCTCAAGGGCAAGCTGTACCTCAAGCAAATCCCGATGATCCTACAGCACCTAAAGCTCCACCGACTGACATTGCATTAAATTTCCCTGTGTTCTGCGATTGGGCACCTTCAGTTTGTCAGGCTGCGAATGCTGTTATTAATTTTCCTCGGACATTTGCAAGTTGGGAAAAGTCTGTAACTGATTGGGTTAAGGAACCTTCAAACTCAAGTGATAAGCTCGAATTTAATGAGCCTAATATTCCTGAGCCAGACACCCAAATTAACTTTGCAACTGGTTGTCCCGAAAAAATTCCTCTTTCATTTTCTTGGAATGGTCAGACTCTTGATTTTTCATTTGATTTCACAATCTGGTGTCAGGCTATATCAACCTTTGTTTATCCAATTGTTGTGTCTCTTGGTGCTTTGCATGCTCTCTATATAGTTTCGGGGGTTCGTCAAGATGGCTAGTTTATCGACTTTATTTGCTAGTGCTAATCGTGGATTTATCAAAAATATTCTTGTTGGTTCTGGTTTGATGTTGGGTACTGCTGGTGTCTCTTTAGCCATTATTAGCACGATGATTGAGCACTTTAAAAGTTCTGTATATCAACTTCCTTCAGTGCTTTTACAGATGGCTAGTGTTACTGGATTACACATTTATTTTTCTTTGGTACTCGGTGCAATTGTCACAAAGCATTTTAGACAATCTTCACCATTACATTTAATGAAGTCAAAATAATAAGATAGGAAATTAAATCATGTTGCACTTAGTTACGGGGACGCCTGGAGCATCTAAAACGGCTTTTGTTGTCACTCAGTTAGATAAATTGGAACGTTCCAATTTTATTAATGTACGCAAAAATAAGACTATATTTGAATTTAATAAACCATTGTTTGAGAAGTTCAAGGAAGAATTTCTTTATTATTCTTATGAGCAGGGTTCGGGTTCTGCTCGTAAAACAATTATTGAACCTTTAACAGATGATTACTTTTTATTCTTAAATGAAGATTTTGACGATTTACGTCCAGATGATTACTTTAAGAAAACAACTCAATACAATGAAATTGTAGACCGTATCAATGATATACATGGTCCTCAAAAGTTCGAATTATTGCAACCTGTACGTACCATTTATACAAATATTAAAGCCTGCAAGATTCCTTATACTAGACCATTGATTCATGATTGGCGTGATGCCCCAGATGGCTCTGTAATCGTAATTGACGAGATTCAGCTTGTAGAACCATATAAGAATAAAAAGTCCGAAGATCCTATGATTATGGAATTAACGATTCATCGTCATAGAGGTTTTGATTTCTATATCATTACTCAAGCTACCCGTTATTTACATCCTGCTGTAAAAGAGTTGATCGGTTGTCACTATCACATTACTCGTCCTTGGGGGTGGACTCCGAAAGTCTATCAATACGGATCGGCTCGTGATAATCCTAACGCTTTAGTGAATAAAATTAATTGTGAAGCTAAATTCACTTTTAAACCTGCTGACCGTATTTTCACGCTTTATAAATCAACAACGATTAATACGCATAAAAAACGTATTCCGAAATTTATATTTTTTATTGGTGCTGTCGTCATTGTGATGGTTGGGCTTTTTTTTCATTTCGCGACTAAAGACAATGTTATTTATGATCAGGTTACTGGTAAGCCTGTTCCTCAACCTAAAGCTAATCAGGCATCTACAACCACACAGGCTGCTACAACTACTAAATCAGAGTTTAATGCTGATACTGAATGTAGAAAGGCTGCTAATGTTGAAAAGCCTGAATGTGTTAAATGGTTTAATGACATTTCTAAAAATGGCTCTTCTGTAGTTCCTGCACAGCAAACAACGACAAACCAAGTCTCATATAACCCATCTAAACCGTATGATGATCAGATTCAAAAGTCTGTTTCTTATCAGGTGAGCGCTAAACCCGTTTTTAGTGGCTGTGTTAAAAAGAATGGGCGTTATCTTGCTTATACCCAACAAGGTACGATTCTGCACGATGTAAGCAGCTCTGACTGCAAGAAGCTTATAGATCAGGGTGATAGGCCATTTAATTACTTTAAGCAAGAACAACCGCAAATCGCTAATCAACCACAACTAGAACCACCAGTTAGGACTGTTCAAGAAGAAAAGCCAATAACAGCAGTTATTTCATAGATTTAAATTTCTTTTCTCTGATTACAAAAACCGTCTATTTGATGTAACGTAGTGTCATAAAGGAGTGTCTTCAGGGGAATTGAGACACATCGCGTATAACAATTGATTTAACGTATTTTTCGAGTGTCTCAAGGCGTAGTCTAGACACTCCGACTAGGGGATATATGATGCAGTTTTCAGATTGGGTTCAACTTATATTTATGGTCTTTTTGACTGTAGCAATTATTATTAAGTTTACTGTGTCTTTTCATCGTGATCTTAGATATCAGCAAGATGATGATCAATATATCCCTTAAGTTGCCCTTTTTAAGCTGAAATGATTTTATGAAAAACTGAAATTTTTCATAAAATTTTCAGCATATTTTTTAGTGTCTGAAAGTTCGCATAATGTATATTATGTTAAATAAGAGATTTAAAAACCTACCATATATAAGGCTCTGGCTACTCTACGTTGCTTACGCCGTTTATTCTTTACTACACTAAATTCGCAGCTTAGTATCTATTGCTCAAGCAACTTACTAAACGCCTAAGCTGGTTCTATTGGATGCTTAGTATTAAACCCTATTTCTAATCTTAACCAGAATAATTTTCTAGACAACTTTCTGTAAGTTGTCATTACACTTTATTTGCGACTACTGGCTGCTATACAGATTTCTTTTTCTAAATCGCCTTTTAAGCCTCAAAACTTTTAGCCTGTTAAATTAAAAACTGAAACCTAAATCATTGTATGCTATTGAAATTTAAATAAAATATTAAAAAAAACCCTTTATATACGTGAAAAAAAACAATATAGTACGTGTATGCAGCTGTTGTTTAAGTTTAGTTCAATGGTAGATCTCCATTCATATACAACATAGCCATACAATTAAAAAAAAATAAGATGCTGATCCCAAGCTCTCTTTTGACATTTTCTCTTTAAATTCTTATTTAAATGTCATATCTAATCCAAGCAAGATTCATAAAATAATTTTTATAATTTAAATAATGGATAATTAAATATGGATCGTTTTAAAACTATTTTACTTATTGCAAGCACATGTTTAACAACAACTATTTATGCAAAACAACAAGTCGTTTGTGTGTATGACCCCATTGGTAAATCGGGAGATGCTTTCGCTTTAGCCAAAGACTATGCACTTGAAGCTAAAAATTGGGGTGCTGATCTATCTTTAAAAGCATATGTAGATGAACGCGTTGCGGCTGAAGATTTAAAAGTCGGTAAGTGTGATGGCGCTATTATTAGTGGTTTACGTGGCCGTCAGTTTAATAAATATACAGGATCTTTAGATGCAGTTGGCGCATTAACAAATATGAAAACGGCAATTAATGCCTATAAGCTGTTGTCTTCACCAATGGCCGCAAAAAACATGGTGGTAGGCCCTTATGAAATTGCAGGTTTAGGCACAATTGGCCCTGCATACTTATTTGTAAATGATAGAAGTATCAATACACTCGCTAAAGCTGCTGGTAAAAAAATTGGGGTATTTAAATACGATGAAGCCCAACCCAAGCTTGTTCAACATGTTGGTGGTCAGGCTGTATCGGTAGACGTGACTAATGCTGGTGCGAAGTTTAACAACCATGAAATTGATATTGTGCCCGCTCCTATTGTGGCATTTAAACCTTTTGAACTACACAAAGGTTTAGGTGAGAAAGGAGCAATTGTTCGTTTTCCTTTAACTCAAATTTCAGCAAACTTCATTATTCGTAAAGACCAGTTTCCAGCAGGTTTTGGGCAAAAGTCTCGAACTTGGGTAGCCAGCCAACTCAATAGAACGTTTGGCATTATTGCTAAATATGAAAGTGATATTCCTTCAAAATATTGGATGGATATTCCTAAAAATGAACAATTAAACTATATGAAGATGATGCGCGAGGCACGTATACAGCTAACCAAGGCAGGTATTTATGACCCTAAAATGATGAACTTTTTGAAAAAGGTAAGATGTAAAGAAAATCCTAGTAACTTTGAATGTGCGTTAAATGATGAATGAACACTCAAAACATATGCACATCTCATTTTAAGAGGCTCTACCCTCAGTTATTCATTTCCTCGCGGGCTTGTTGTGGTGTTTTACCCGACCACTCTTTATAAGCCCGTGTAAATGGGCTGTGCTCGGCATAACCTAACAGTAAGGCTATTTCTACAATTTGTAGCCTTAGATCTTTTAAATACGATTTTGCCAATTCATAACGGACAATATTTAATTCTTTCCGAAAATTCGTACCTGCATCGGTTAAACGGCGTTGTAAGGTTCTACGTGAATAATTTAATCGCTCTGCAAGTTGTTCAATAGTTGGTTCGCCTTGATGAAGTAAGTAAGCAATCTGTTTACGGACTTGATCTGTAATTTCATCAATATGTGGCAGGCTTGCCAGTAACTTGTCGGCATGCTTTTCTAGTATGGCAACTAAAGCCGCGTCGGAGTTTTTAAGCGGTAGACTTAAGACTTCCTTATCAAAATGCATAAGTGCCACGGGTTGCTCAAAAAGTACAGGACAGCCGAAATATTCTTCATAAGGCTTAATATTTTCAGGCTGTTCATGAATAAAATGTATTTCTTTTAGTTTTACTTTTCCTCTAATGAGACTACGGCAAAATTGAACTATAACGGTACGGCCAGTTTCGTCCGATAAAGGGCCGACTTGCTCACCTTTTGTATCCCATGAAAGTTCTACATATTCAGTATGAATGTAAACAGTAGCAGGATAAACATCATAGACAAGCCGCTGATATCGTTCAAACCTATCTAAAACTGCCCCCAGATTTTCACAGGCAAGAAATACAGATCCTAAAACACCTAAATGCTGAGCTGTAATGGTTTGACCCACATGCAAACCAATAAAAGGGTCATTTAAATAATCTTTAGCAATAATAAGAAGATTTTCCCAATGGTCGATATCTACGCCTTCTAAATGATTTGAATCTGCTTTAGGCCACGGTTCACCCAGCACCTTTTCTGGGTCATGTCCTAGTTTTTCCAGATATTCAAATAATAACTGAACATAGATTTCAGAAATCCTTCTTCTATATAACGGCTTATTCAATCCATTCATTCCGTATAGTTCTAATTTGGCGCCAATTATCAATTAGTGTACTTAAAGCTTTTAAACAAAAGCAAATGACTAAACACACCTACTCAATCCAAATTTTGGCGCAAAGTGTCAAGCAATATGGCAGCTTTCATCAAGCCCTATCTCATTATTTTTCAGAAGATAGGGTTATAGCCAATATTGAGAAAAATACGATGGGTAAAAGTCTAAATAATGTGCCCCAAGCGCCACTTGATGTTCAGTTTAATTCAAATGGCTTGAAATGCAGTGCCTATTTATATCGTCCAGCGACCGAGGCCACTACACCAATTATTGTGATGGCGCACGGACTTGGCGGTACTCGTAGAATGCGTTTAACTGCTTTTGCAGAACGCTTTGTGGCAGAGGGTTATGCTTGTTTAGTGTTTGATTATCGCTATTTTGGTGATAGCGAAGGACAACCTCGACAATTACTAGATATAAAAAGTCAGCTCGAAGACTGGAAAGCCGCCATTGCCTATGCACGTAGCCTAGAAAAAATTGACCCAAACCGCATAGTTATATGGGGGACTTCTTTCGGTGGAGGCCATGTATTGGCAACAGCTGCTAATGATAATCGGCTTGCTGCTGTTATATCACAATGCCCCTTCACTGATGGTTTCTCATCCAGCATGGCAATGAACCCAATAACGACCCTTAAGCTCACGGGACTCGCTTTAAAAGACAAGATTGGATCAATGTTCGCCGCCAAGCCAGTCATGGTGCCTCTTGCAGCTCCAACAGGACATACAGCATTAATGAATGCACCTGACGCTTATTCAGGCTACCTCGCACTCATGCCTTCAGGTTCAAATATTCCGAACTATGTCGCTGCACGTTTTGTACTCGACATCATACGCTATTACCCGGGTCGTAAGACATCACGTATTCAAGCGCCCGTGTTGTTTTGTGTCTGCGATACCGACTCTGTTGCACCCTCAAAAACAACATTGCGTCATGCGAGCCATACACCCAATCATGAAATTAAGCACTACGCCGATGGTCATTTTGAAATTTACGTTGGAGAAGCTTTTGAGCGTGTTGTTCGTGATCAGATTGACTTTCTTAAACGCATCGTTCCCGTCAAGTAACAGTAAATTCAAAACGTTTGGAGAAAGACCATGAAATATGACCTTAACAAAAAAGTTGTTTTAATTACAGGAGCCGCTGGAGGGATTGGTGCAGCAACAGCCCGTGAATTTTATGCATTAGGTGCAAACTTGGTACTTACCGATATGCAACAGGAAGCTGTAGATAAACTTGCATCTGAATTTGAGGCATCTCGTGTTTTACCATTAGCGCTAGACGTTACTGATGCAGTAGCCACAAAAGATGTAGTCCAGAAAACAATAAAACACTTTGGACACCTAGATATAGCTTTCGCTAATGCAGGTATCTCATGGCGTGATGGTGCTTCGACAATTGCTAGCTGTGATGAAGCTGAGTTCGATAAGATTGTTGAGGTTGATTTACTTGGAGTCTGGCGCACAGTCCGTGCTGCCTTACCAGAGGTGACTCGCAACAAAGGACAAATCCTCATAACCTCTTCTGTTTATTGCTTTGTCAATGGAATGGCAAACGCTCCATATGCAGCTTCAAAGGCGGCAGTAGAAATGCTTGGACGCTGTCTCCGTACAGAGATTGCATATACCGGTGCAACCGCTAGTGTTGTCTATCCGGGCTGGACAGCAACACCGATCGCCAAGGTTGCCTTTGGGGGTAACCCTACTGTAACGAAGATGATTGAAGCAGCATTTCCGGCATGGTTACGCAAGCCTATTTCTCCAGAATATATGGCGCAAGCAATTGTAAAAGGTGTGCAGCGTCGCCAGCCACGCATTTTTGCTCCAGTGCGTTGGGTTCCGTTCTCAATATTACGCGGACTGTTTAGTACAGCTAGTGATGCAATGGTTGTACGCCATAAGAAGTTACAGGGATTACTTCAACAACTTGAAAGTGAATCTAAACCTATCCAGAAATAATCCATTGTCTTAAAGCCCATTTATAAAAATGTCTGGAAATCTGATATGTCTAAGTACAAATTAAAAGATAAAGTTGTGGTCATCACAGGTTCAACAGGTGGTCTAGGACTTGCGATTGCTCAGGCATTACAGGCCAAAGGTGCAAAACTAGTACTCCTAGATTTAGACCTTAGCAAAGTTGAAAATCAGGCAAAACAGCTAGGTGGAAAAAGCATTGCTGCAGGTTGGTTAGCCGATGTCCGCTCTTTAGAAAGCCTAGAAACGGCTATGGCAAATGCAGCTCAACACTTCGGTAAAATTGATGTGGTAATTGCAAATGCAGGCATAGCTACAACCGAAGCATTAGAACATATGGCTCCTGAAACCTTTGAGCGAACTATTGATATTAACCTTACAGGGGTATTTCGTACTTTTCGCGCAGCTATACCGTATGTAAAACAAACTCAGGGATATTTACTGGCTGTATCTTCAATGGCGGCTTTCGTCCACTCCCCGTTAAACACTCATTATACTTCGAGTAAAGCAGGCGTCTGGGCACTTTGTGACAGTCTCCGCTTAGAATTAAAGTATTCAAATATAGCTGTTGGTAGCCTTCATCCAACTTTCTTTAAGACCCCAATGATGGACAGTATTCAAAATGACCCAGCAGGTAAAGCTGTATGGAAAAGTAACTCTGGTATTTGGAAATATATCTCTATTGAAGAAGTTGTTTTAAGCGTAGTTGAGAGCATAGAACGGCGTAAAGATATGACAGTTGTACCTAAAATAAATACTCCGATTGCTAAAGCACCAGCATTGTTTAGAAATGTGATTGAGTTTCTAGGTTTCAACCGTAAACAGCTTAAACAAACCATGCTTTTGGCAGAAAAAAACCATAATTCATTTTAAGTATTTTGGGACACGGATGTTGTTGAGATATCCGTGTTCTTTAGGAAGCGTTATATGTTAAAAGTAGTTTCAGGTATATATACAGTTTGATTGTTATCAAACAAGCTTTTTATAATAAATCGCTGTGCCGTCATAGTTCCCATTTGAACTTAGTGCAAAATTCGGAATTACTCCCACACGAACAAATCCAATTTTGCTATATAAAAGCTCAGACACATCGCCTTCACGTGTATCTAAAACAAGTAAGCGCAGACCTTTTTCTCGTGCAAAATTTTCTAGTTCATTCATTAGTAATGTAGCTATTCCTTGTTTTCTTGCCGATCTAAGCACCATGAGTTTTTCAACTTCAGCTCTGTGAACGCCATTCTTTTTACTTACCAAAGACAACTGAACACTACCCACAATCTTTCCTTGTTGTATGGCAATCCATAGGCGGCTATTACCTTGTGCTAATTTATGATTGACCTCACCCCAATAATTTACGACTTCGTTCTTTTCTATCGGAGCCAGAAAACCTATTGAAGCTCCGCTATTGATAGAATCTTCTAACAATAGCGATAAGTCTTTTTCATAATCGCCAATTTCATTTATTTCTAAGATTTCAATATCTTTCATATTTTTTCTCAATTAGTTCAACTCAATCTTTTGCTAAATGCATATGCGGGGCAAAAATAAAGTGTCTAGGTTCTTGGTATTGCATAATTAATGAACGCAATTCGGTAATGAATGCCTCTGCTTCCTCTTTGTTAAGATTAATACCAAATGAACAACCACCATCATATCCAATTAAGTGAATAGTACCTTGGCTACAATCTGGTAAAAAAGGCGGATTTGAGTTACCACCCCAAGGTCTGTAGACAATTTCAATAATCTTTTGAGTATTAATATCCTTTGTTAACAATTTTTCCCCAAGACATTCTTTGGAAATGCGAAGATTGTTTTTGGAAATAAAAAATATTTCCTCGGCATTCTTAGCCAATCGTTTATTTTTTCTATATTCATAATGTAAGTAGAAAATAAATGGTAATACTAGAAATATTAAAACAAGTGTTAGGACACCATCATTCTCTGCATACACTTCATAAAAACCATATACAAATACAATGTCAAACAAAGTTATCGCTATACAATCCAAAGCTATTAGGTTTTTTATAAGCTCACCATTCATTTTTAAATGAATAGTAGTTCCCGCATCTGAAGTATGTGTTTCAAATTGATTTGGCATCCAATACTCAATTTTCTATGTTTATTGTTTAATAAAACCACTGTACTTATTGAATCTTACTTATTAGTACGGCGCTTAAAATTCGTTATTGCTGTGTATTATAAAATTACCTAACTAAATTTTATAGCGGTTTAAGAAAACTATACAGCACTGTCTACCCCTCTTTGCTATCATTCCGTCACTTCACTAAAATAAGAAGGAATAGTTTTGGCGACACCATATATAACTATAGGCTGTCCTACTACTGGCGGTGGTCAAGTAATCTCAGGGAATAGTATGTTCCTTATTGACGGTATTGCAGTTGCATGTGTAGGTGATAAAGCTACATGCCCAACTCATAAAGTCGTTGCAACTATTGTATCTGGCGATCCGTGCATGCAGATCTTTGGGAAAGCTGCTGCTCGAGTAAATGATTCACTCTCTTGTGGTTGTAAATTACTGCCTCAACAAAACTTGGTTGTTCAGGACAATGGTGGAGGTGCGGCATCATCAGCTTCAAAATCATCATCAGCTCCAATTTCACAGAAACAACCAGCCACAGACAGTTTTGTTAAAGATGAATATGAGAACTACTACATCGAGCAAAACACAACGAAATATGTAAAATTTACAAATGGTATTTTCCCGTACGATGAAGATAAGAAAAATATTTTTGGGGCAATTAGTCAGGCTGTTTCAGGTGTATGTACTTTCATAGTTACTTATATTCTAAAAGGGCAAGAACTTTTCGTGACAGTTTCGATGCTTCCTCCAACATTAAGCGGTGATGCTACAATTTTTCCATACGCAACACTTGATCTTGTGCATAACAATCAGAGTTTAGGAAAAATACGTTTGGAAAAGGGAAAAGGCGTTTGGTCAACAGAAAACTCTAAGGAGCCTGTAGGTCAGTGTAAAGTAACTCTACCTAAACCTGATTTATCAACTATAGAAGCAACTTTAACTATGGGTTATACAGCAAAATTTGATGGCGGCACTGTTCGACCAAACCCACCTCACACTCGCTTCTCTTTTACTTTAAATTCAGCATCAAGACGTAAATCATGAATAGAAAATTAATCAGTACTATTGTTCTCATTTCTGTGTTTGGAGTTACTGCTTGTAGCAAGGCATCAAATGAACAAACAAAGGTAGATACTACGAAAAACAGTACTCAAAACGCCAGAACTGAACTATCAGCAAGTGATAAAGCGATTTTAGATAGATATGAAACAATCACAAATGAAGTTGTGACTTCTGGTGAAGATGAAAAGATAAAACAAACTTTAGCACCTTTAATACCTGAAATTAAGAAAGTTACTGCCAAGAAACAAAGAGAAATGGCATTGATGAATATTTATATGCTGTCTGGTATGTATAAAGAGGCTTATGAGTTAAATGAGCAACAAATCAAAGAGAACCCCTTGCCTCAACGGATAATGTTTAGATGTACATTGCTTGAAAAATTAAATGAGACCAAAGTAAAAATTCAACAGTGCCACGAAGCTTCTGCCCAACTCATACAAACCGAATTGAGTAAATCTTCTAGCAAAAATGATCCCCAGTACAGAGACGCCGAATTTGTATATTTAACTGAAATGTATAAAGCTGGTCACACTGACTATAAAGCTAAAATACAAAAATTTATTGATGAAACTAAAGATGTCGCATCAAAAGATAGATATAAATCTTTATATGATGCAGATGTTGAGTCATTTTATGGTACTGATTCACCAAATTATGTACCAGAATCATTAAAGTAAAACTTAAGTGAAAAGCCCCGAATATTCAGGGCTGGGACTGTTCTAAATTTTGTGTAAGTACTTAATTTTCATTTATCCTTCAGAGGATAATTACAAAAGGTACTTCACATGGATGAAGCAACAATCAAAAGTATGGCTGCCGAATTGGCTAAAGGTCTAAAAACACCAGAAGACTTAAACCAAATGACAGCAGTCTTTAAAAAATTCATGATTGAAACTGCACTCAATACTGAACTTTCAGACCATCTCGGTTATGAAAAGCATCAGCCCAAGAAAGGCTCAAATAGCCGTAATGGGTTTAGTTCTAAAACCATTACAACTCAAGATGGACAACTGGCTTTAGATATTCCCCGTGATCGAGAAGGTTCATTTGAGCCACAAATTATCAAAAAGCACCAAACACGCATCACCAGTATGGATGACCAAATCCTCTCACTGTATGCAAAAGGAATGACTAATAGGGAAATTGTAGCCTTCTTCAAAGAAATGTACGATGCCGATGTGTCAGCATCTCTCATCAGCAAAGTTACCGATGCTGTGATTGAGCAAGTGACTGAGTGGCAAAATAGAGCCTTAGATAGCCTTTATCCTGTTGTCTATCTTGACTGTATTGTTGTCAAAGTCCGTCAGCACTCCAATGTGATTAACAAGTCCGTATACCTTGCTTTAGGCATCAATATGGATGGGCAAAAAGAATTACTGGGTATGTGGATTGCTCAGACAGAAGGTGCCAAATTCTGGCTGTCAGTCATGACAGAGCTAAAAAATCGAGGAGTACAGGACATTCTTGTTGCCTGTGTAGATGGATTAAAAGGCTTCCCTGACGCGATAGCCTCTGTTTACCCTCATACTGATATTCAACTGTGTATCGTGCATGTTGTACGCAATAGCCTGAGATTTGTAAGCTGGAAAGACTACAAAGCTGTTACGTCGGGTCTGAAAGCGATTTATCAGGCAAGTACAGAGGAAAATGCTTTAAAATCCCTAGACATCTTCTGTGATCAATGGAATCACCAGTATCCCAAAATTGGAGAATCCTGGCGGGCCAATTGGGAAAATATCCGAACGATCTTTAGCTATCCAGCCGAAATACGTCATGCAATTTATACAACAAATGCGATTGAGTCGTTGAATAGCGTAATACGCCATTCAACGAAGAAAAGGAAAATCTTTTCATCTGATGACTCAGTAAAGAAGGTCATTTACTTAGCAACATCAAATGCTGCGAAGAAATGGACGATGCCAATTCAAAATTGGCGTTTAGCAATGAATTGGTTTACGATTCAGTTCGATGATCGATTAAAAGATCATTTATAAAAAATGGAACTTACACAAAATAATTTACAGGCTC
>NZ_JAKTHX010000019.1:0-45783 GCF_027854635.1 Acinetobacter sp. AOR43_HL | reverse complement strand
CAAGTAAATCACCAAGCACCTGTGAATCACTGACATTATTGGTTGTAAGCTGAACTGCTCGTATTTGTAGGGTTTTAGCATCTATACCAATATGAAGTTTACGCCATTGGCGACGATATTCAGGTCCATGTTTCTTGCGCTTCCATTCGCCCTCACCTAGAAACTTCATGCCTGTAGAGTCCATGAGTAGATGCAGCCCATCGCTACTTTTTTGGTAGTTGATTACAATATCAATATGCTTTTGTCTTCTACAAAGCGTGGTGTAATCTGGTGCGGTCCAATTTAATCCGCAAAGTTTAATCAGACTTTGCACAAAGCCAGTGACTATACGTAAAGATAGACGGAATAAGGATTTAATCATTAAACAGCATTGAATAGCCGTATCGGCGTAAGTTTGATTTCGACCTTGCTTGTTTTGTGGTTGTGCATACCACTGAGTGTTTGGATCAAACCAAATGGAAATGTTGCCCCGATTAATGAGAGCGCGATTATAGGAAGACCAGTTGGTTGTGCGGTAGATTTTGTGTGTAGGCTTCTTCATTTGAAAATTATATCGCTGAAAAAGCCTTTACAGATAGGTTTGTGCAACAAAGCCCATCGAGTGCTAAATTGCTTGCATTACTTGCAATGGCATCTGCCAAACGCCCTCTTCAATATAATTATACTCCCATATTACAAGCTTTATATCTATCTAGTTATCTACATTTCTATATTCCTATATTACTACATAACAATATTGAAAGTTACTTATAAAACAATATAATTACCTAACTATATTGCGTAGTAGCTCAGTAGGTAGAGCAGCGGACTGTTAATCCGTTGGTCACTGGTTCGAACCCAGTCTACGCAGCCAATCTCCTTATATGCTCCTCTTGTACTCAGGTACCGAAATGTCATACGCCGACAGAACACCGATGGCAAAATTCTTTGATGCGCTGGCTTATGAAAAGAATGAAGTAAAAGTTACGCACACAAAGGATAAAAAGGGCGTCCATGATTCGATTCATGTGAAGTTAAGTAGTGGTTTTGCAAAATTTGAAAAGAACGATCAAAAATATGAATTTGTCTTTAATCATCAAAAACAAGTGATTAATCATGATTGCTTTGAAGCCTTTGTAGAAAATTTCACAATTAAATCATAAAAAATAAAGGCTTATAATATTTGTAGATTTCTATATATCTACATTACTACATAGATTTACAGTTTCTATTTTAGAAAGGGATAGTTTCATTTTGAAATATTCTCTATTGCAAATTATGCGTAAAAGCATAAAATAATCGATGCAAACTAAGAAATATTATTGATCGTTTATAGAATTCTATAAGAGGTCGATAAAATTTTATTTATCTGATGCGATTATGCATATGTAAATCAAATAGGTTGTAGCCTATTTAGTTTACAAACTGCCGACTATTTAAGCAGCTTATTAAAGCAATAAAGCGAAATGACAGTTATTATATGTACTGTCATCTCTTAACGAGAATCTCCAACTGGAGAAAAAAGTTATGAACAAGATGACCAACCAAAACGTAAACCCTGCAATTGTTGAACTTGTGCAGATGGGTAATAGCTTCGGTGGCACAAAAATCACTGGCAACTCTTCTGAGGAAACGAGACGCAACTTGCGCAGAGCCTTTGAAGCGGCCAAGGAACGCATGAAACGGGATGCCACAACCTGATCAACAACTCGAAAGAAAATACATCACCCACGCAGAATTGCACGACCTATTCTTCGTAATCAGTCAACATATAGGCTTCACTATTGAAGACATTGAGGATTACGAAGAAGACATCTTTAACCTAATCGAGCTTTGGCGAGAGCAAGGTTACATCGATATATACATAGAAGATAGCGATAGACGCTACGGCAGAGCCAAAAGTATGGCTTCTGTACGAAATTCCGTTCCATACTATCTAAATATGTATCATGCCCGCGTTGTTAAAGGCGAGTACGATCCTTTACTTGTTATAACTTTTGAAGATACCGACCAAGTACATCCCGATGGTCACGAAATGAAAGTGGCAAGTATTCGCTTTATGGCTATTCATGATGATTTATTTGGTGAACAAGATCCAAGAGTAAAATTCAATGATGCTGCCATGAAGCAAATTCGAAAGAAAATTGATGCCTATAGAAAACAAGGCGATCAATACAATGAAGAAAAGAAAGGCTCGCAATAAGCGAGCCTTTTTTGTTTGGATGGCTTAATAGCCCTTTCTAAAATTGCTGATCCAAGTAATCGGCGTATTCCACAGATTTTATACTTTTCTCTTTAAGAAGCAAAATAATCTCATTTCTTATGCCCACGGGAATTGGTCGCTCTCTCGTTATCCATTGTCTAACTCGGCGTGGATCCACGCCGATAGCACGAGCCAATTCGCTTTGCCAATGCGTGCCGTAGAGTATTTCACCCGCCTGTCTTAATTCTTCCGGCGTCATGCGAGGAGTATCTTGATCAATCACAATGTAACTATTCCCAGCTTAACTAAGCCCATATTAACCTATCTATTGATAGGTTCAAGTTACAACTGTTCAATCAAATATTTGTATCGATCAAGATTTTCATCGGAATTCTCAAGTTCTTCAGTTAAGACAAACCATACCTCGTTGAATATTTCCAACTTCTTTTGAACACCAGCTTTTATCATATGAGTAGCCATACCAATGACAAGAAAAATTGCTACCCCTATCCAAAATGGCGGGAAAAACAAACAAAGGAACCCGATAATCAAGCAGCCATTTGAAATGTACTTAGTGTTTCTAAAGTTCTTTGTTTCTACCGAAATGTTTTCTTTTACCTCCGATAGGACGTTATTAAATTCTTCTTCGCCGACAAGTTGTTTAATGTGATCTTTAAGCGTCATCTTTTCAGGTTAAATATCAAATGTTTGAGCGCACTCTATAACGAAACATTAAAAACCTGAATCTTATATATCATGATACTGGCTCCTGTTAGGAGCCAAAAACTCACTTAAGATAGCCAGGTATGCCATACCCCCATTGCAATCATGGTTGCTCCGGTAAAACCGACAATACAATACCAAGCCTGCTTAATTTGCGTGATTACCATTTCCTGAATATACATGCTATTGGATAGTTGGGTTACCGACGAGCCTTCTAAATCTCTGCCTAAACTTATACCACGGTAGACCGATAACGCTACAAGTGCCATACCAATCAAGATCAACATAAGTCACCTCATATGTTCAATGTGATTAGTAGCGATAAATCAAAAAAAGACGTAGTTATAATTTTATGCAAGGGAACTAACGAGATTTTGAACATTTTTCACCATCTTCTTAATATCCTCATCAGCCCGATTTACTTTAAATTCTAGTCGCTCAAGCGTAGTGGTAAGGCTTAAATATTTTTCTCCTTCTTCATCGGTTAAGATAGAAATAAAGGCGTCCTCTGGAGACATTGTAGTAAGTCTCATTTGGTGCATAGCCAAGTTTGCTCGTGCCTCAGATGCCTTCGCGGAAAGCTGGCGTAATCTAGCAGCCTTATTTCTTTCATTCTGCAACGCCGTAAATTTTGACATGAGTGACACAAACAGCAAAGCACCTAAAACAATAATTACAGCAAGCATGTAATAGACACTCCCTAATGACACATGCCCATTATAGTAACCCAAAACAGCTTAAAAACAGGCAAAAAATGTTAAAAATCAGGCTAATCCGCGATAATTTGAATAGTGGTATATAAAATAATAAAAACTACAACTTAGTTATTTGATTTTTAAGGCATTTTTATAGATTTTATCCTAGGCATTTTCCTTCAGGCAATTAAAGCTGATTTTGGTGTGAATTAATCGTTTTTATAACTCTACTCTATTTCGCGTTTTTAGAGCGTTTTAAGCATTTTTAAGCAAAAGAGATAAAGAGAGTCATCTTAAGATGAAAAATGCGAAATACGCGAAACGGTGAAGAAATATGATAGCTTTTATGCCGGTTTGAAAGATACATGAGAAGAATCTCTAAAAACCCAAGTGAACCGCGCCTACATTTCCGAGAATAAGAAATATAAGAATGTTCTAAGAAAGTATATTTATATATTCGAAAACTCTCGGAATACCCAAGTACACCCAAGTCTCGGTAAACGTAGAGATAGAGATACGCGGCTAAAGAAAATCCTCAAACGTATAAGAAGTGATAGAAATAAACATCAATATAGGCAAACACTTATGCACCAATACTTATAGAAATGTAGAAACCTAGATAGATAGAAATATCGAGTAGATATACAAGCAATCTATCTATATAGAAATGTAGAAAACTAGCAATACACAAAGCCAATCATATAGAGATAAAGAACAAGTAAAACTGTGTAGTAATGTAGAAATCTATATAGATAGATAACAATAGGACTATACGGATAGGCATAGGTAAGCGTAGATAGAGATAGAACAGGTATAGGGAAAATAGCTCAATATTTATCTATATAGATATGTAGATAGATAAACAGGTATAAGGAGAGAGATAGAGGATATTAAGCACTTAGTAGAGAGATAAGACGATAAAACAAAGGCGAACGGAGTGAGCCAAAGAATTGTGTGTTTCAATCAATCGTCTACCTAGCCATTCCTTTGACCTACAGGAAATATAAAAATCAAAACTTCGGGCGACATTCTTATTTTTATAACCAAGCACACCACGGCGCACATAGGTAAGCCGGTCAGCTCCACTTCCAGATCAGCCCATACCTCTATTATACCTGCACCTCTCTATCTAGGGATGAGGCAATGCACCAATCGCCACACATCGCCATCAACCAATAGGTATGCCTAGGCACTTATGTAGAAATATAGAAATCTATCTACATAGCCATATAAATGGATTTTTAGTTCTCTAGCTTTGTTTCCTGCTCTATCTCTATACACTGTTATGCATCTAAGTACACATAGAGTTTTACAGTCATGCCTATAAAACAAAACGAGCTAATGAGCGAGATGGTTAATGCAATCACTACACGCCTTAACGACCTCTATATTCAGTATTACAACGACTTTTTAAGCGTTGAGGCATTTGCACGTTATCACGGTCTATCTATAGAGGATATGCAAAAGCTGATTGATTTGGGCAGACATGTGAATCACAACAGTCTTTGGAAAGAGGATAAGTAATCATGTTATTTATTCATCCTGAATTACGCGCTAATGATTGAAATTAGCGGTATTGGTGTTCGAAAATTTAAAGTTATTCCATTGCCAGCGTAAAGTTGGCTTTTTGAAGCTGTACCACGGCATACCAAGGCATAAAATGGATAAATCAGGCATGCCTAGGGGGTTTACAATCTAGTGAGCGCTTACTATACTTCTGACAAATGGGTTTCGGGTTGAGATTTTCTCCCCGACGCGATTTGCTTGATGGGGGTCGTGGCTTATACCGTGTCAGTGGTTTGCACTGTAAAGAAAAGTTCCTTTTCTTGTGGTGGAAATTGGCTAGGTTAGGTTACGTCTCCCCAAACTCTCTCCAAGATTTATGAGGCAAAATTCTATGGGGGGGTTTGGGGGGGCGTTCCTTAACGTTAGTGGTTTCCGCTGTAAGAAAAGGGCATACCAAAATATAGAATATGGAATTTGAAAAATTAAAAACATTTCCTTAGAATTCCAAATCTATCGAATTAACATAACTTACAACAACTCTGCGTCTGAAAACCTCCTTTGCCCGACGTCCCTCTAGGTCGGGCTTTTTTTATGCTGGATCTTCAAAAATTCGCGGCGCGCATATTGAAAATTAAATTTCCCCACCTAAATACATGAATTAGTGAAATGCAAACTTACATTAACTAAATTTTGTTACACCTATTTCTTCTTGCTAATATTTTCTTCAACTAAATAAACAAGGAGTAATTATGCTGGTTAAGCGGAAAATGCTTAAAATTCGTCGCCTTGCAAGTAAAGGTAAATTAGCTCAATGGGGCTTTATATCAGCGAACCAAGCGCAAAAGATTGGGCTAGACAACGGTTTTGTCGTGATTCTTTCATTATTGCAGGGCAAACAGGTAGAACCGAAATTTACCCGCTATAAACTCAGTGATGATATCGGCAGCGAATATGGGATTGAAACGGATGCCGACCTTTCATCCATAGATCAAAGCATCATTGATGCCATTGGTGTAGCGGTCGGTGATATTTATGATGCTGCGGTAAATTATGATGAGAAAACCGTCTATGAAGATGAGCGGGAAGATTTCGAGCGTACCAATCTCATGTTTATAGATATTGAGACTGGTCATGCCTATGACTCAAATCTTAATGAAGCGGTAGGATGGGCATAGGCTCATCCTAATATTCCAAAACAGCCCACCAAAAAAATCAAAACTTTGGCCGACATCCTATTTTTATAACCAAGCGCCACGCATTTATATAACCAAAGAGCACCTAGCAGCTCCTTGGAATGCCACATCCTTATCTTTAACAACCAAGGCAGACCTAGGGCGCTTAAACAAGCGGGTGCGTGCCCGAACCTCAAGAAAAACCGCCAGCAAACAACCCAATGCATGCCTAGAGAATGTCTGTATAAAGCATATAGATGAAACGCGCACGCACGCGAATAGCGGAGTTTATTTATTAGTGCAAGTTTTTTATTAATGAAAATTTCGATTAAATTTTATTTGCACTAAATAACTTTCAATCAATAAAAACTTGCACTAAATTTTTATTTGCACTAATATTTAATCAAGCAATAAAGCTTGTTAACAAAAGGTCAAAAATCATGAATGCACAAGTTAAAAACACAGAAACTCTAAACATCTTTGCAGACGTTAATTTTTCAGCTCATGAAGCACGTAATGCAATAGTTATAGATCAAGAGACAATAAAAGCGTATGCAAGACAGCAAAAAGTTACTAGCAAAGCAGTAGCAGTACAGCTTGATATAGCAAACGCGATCATAAACCGTATGAATAACAAGCTTGAGACAGAACAAAAAATATCAAGCACGTTATTCAGTGACTTAAGAGAAGCATGCTCACGCTCTATGCTTAATAAAATAGACACGCTTCAAAAAGCTAAGTTTGATTTATCAGATCTAGCAACAATCATCGCTCACACTGATAAATCACACATTGACTTTGTACAAGTGAAAGTCATTAGAAAAATCTTTCAAGCGATTACAGCTATCGCTGAAAACGACAGACGCAAGCTAGACGGTTACACAATGTCAATCTTGCTAAACTTATTGCAGTACGGTTCACTTACTGTTAATGAATGTCGTTTATGCTGCACAACTGAAATACGCGCACAGTCGCATGAAAAGAAAGTAAGACAGTATTACTTATCAGCGCACAGCACAGCATCATCACAAGCGTCTAGCTCACGTATGACACTGAGAGCGCTTAATATCTGTAACGTTGTGAAGTCTGTAAAAGACAGTGAAATAACGTTTAATGAAAATTCTCAGTTTATTGAAGCTGTATTGTCATTCTTGCAAATGAAAGAGAATACACAACAAGAATTAGAGCGCGTACAGCATGACATTAAGAAAGAGTTAAGCGAAAAACAAGCAAACGCATAATTTAGTAATCAGTGATATTAGTAAGCACTTACTAATATCACTCTAATAGAGAGTAAGAACATGATTAGCAACGAACATAAACTATTAATCGCTGTCTTAATTATGAGACAAGATAACAAGCGTAATAAGTGAACATGCAAAGATAAAGAAATATAGTAAGCGATTACTATATTTCTTTATATATTAATATCGAAGTCCTAGAAAAAACGCGAATGTGTCGGGTGCATAGCCTGTGTCAATCGCGACCATTTTCCAAACACCCTTTCACCACCAGGCCTATATAACAAATACTTTACCCTTGCGCCGCTTAAATCCATACACTTATCCTTGTCCCAGTACGCCATGTCCATTATTCTTTTCAGGACGACTTTCTAATAATATTTAAGGATCAATATGAAAAGATTTTTTTTGGCTACTTTGATTTTAGTTTGTTCAAATGCAATGGCAGAAGGGGAGGGCCTGTTCGCCGAGTACACCGTGAAACCGAGCGAATCATTAAATGATATAGCCAAGCGTAACGGGACCACGTGGGCAAAGCTGGCAGAAGACAATGATCTCCCTGATCCACCAACTGTTTATGTTGGGCAAAAGCTGGCAATCATGAAAAAGATGAATAAGGACGAATATCTGGCTGCGATTGCAAAGACCCGACCAACGTGCTCAAGCAAAGAAGAATGTGACAAGAAAATGGAAGCTGCTCATTTGTGGGTGAGTAAATACGCTGATTACAAGATCAGAAGTTCAAATAACGTATTAATCGAAACATACGCTCCGCGCGAGTTCACTGGCGAGATCATCGTAAAGGTTTCTAAGGAGCCTTATGGGAAGGGAACCTATGCGATCGTGGCCAACATGTCATGCAATAATCCGAATATGACCAAGCCTTATGACCCGATGGCCAGTTGCAAGAGAAACGTTTATAAGGAAATTATTAAGTTCAACGATTTCGTTAGTTCTTATTAGCTTTAAGCTATTTGACCAAGTAAAGAGGGAAAAGATGGCTTCAAAGGATGATTTAAATTATGTTGCTTACCACATTATCGAAATTCTGGAAGAACAGGGTTTAGATAATTCTTATATTAACGAAAAAATAGATCGTCTTTACGAATTCGGCGAAAATAAAGCCGCTACATTGCTTTGGGCTTCAAACCAGCTCGATAGTAGAAATTTTAGATTACTTTTGGGCAAACTTAATTTAACTCCCGATCAAGTAAAGATATTTTGTCGCGTATTGAACAAGCTGAAAAAATATTTGGGCTACAATTTATTGAGCTAAGCTTTTTAATTACCTATGATATTCCGAATAAATTAATGCCCCATATATCACTTGAGGCATTTCTTACTGCACTTGGCCAGATTTAATTAACTCTAGCGCTTTTTTCTTCAATTCCTTCCTACGCTCTTTTTCAGCAATCTTTTCTTCGCGAATGGCTTCAATATGCACACCGAAAAGCTGATCAGACAGATTGCCACTTTCAAGCAAACGTGCAAAAGCGTCAACAATCTCGCCTTGAGTGAGTTTATGCTGTTTTGCCATATTTTCTAAGGTCTGGATTGTCTCTGGACGCAAAGTGATGGATGTTCGAACTAAACCTTTTTCTTTATAAAATTTGGAAGAGTTAGTAGCTGCCATTATTTGCTCCAATTAAAATTTGATGAAAATTAAAACTTGCATATTATAGTTATTATTGCATTGATCACGCTGAAATACCACAAAATAAAACGGGCTTGCCCAAAACATTGAACAAGCCCAGAACACTATGCAGCTTTTTTGAAACCGAGCTTTTCAAACTCGAAATTCGCAACGATATTCTCGCCAAAGCCGGGTGTTTCTCTGATGATCTGTAAACGCTGTCTAGCGTGAGATTTGAGCGTTGAATTGTGCTGGTCTGTGAAATCAACAATAAACGCAACGTTTGGACCGAATTTCTTAGCACGTAACCCGCGCCCAATACGCTGGCGTAAGGCAACTTCCGCTTTCCCACCACCGGCAAGAATAATCAACCCGACAGCAGGGACATCCACACCCACATCAAGAATTGTTGTTCCAATCAGTACATCAATATCCTTATTGGCAAGTTCGGTGAGCGCAGATTTACGTTCTCCCTGATCATCTTCACCGCGAATATATCTCGCTCTGATACCTATATCGTCAAACAGCTTCAATAGGGTGTCGCCATGCGAGGTATGCTGGACGAGAACCATCGCCGTCATGCCATATTCACGGGCTTTGAGAATTTCCATACAGATGGCATTGTTCCGCTCTTCGTTTTGCACGATTCCCAAGCGATAGGCAGCTTGCCAAGGGGTAATAGAGTGTAATTTGGCTGGCTTTTTCTTCAATTCGACGATTTTGAAGTAAGGCTTAGCAAGGATTCCGCGATCAATCAGCATTTTTTCCGTAACCTTGATGGCAATCGGTCCGGAACAAGCCATCAAACGCATATTTGACTCTTGGCTTTCACGCATGAACGGCGTTCCGGTCAATGCCAAGCGGTAATAGGCGTTTTTACAGTGGCGCATGATCTCGTAATACGAATTTCCACCTGCCTCATGTGCTTCTTCGAGAATTACGAACTCAAAAAGCTCCAAAAGCTTGATGGTTTGCTGTCTAACGAGTGATTTTTCCTTGAATTTTGCTTCTGCCTTGGCTTGCATCGCAGGTGCCTTGTCCTGAAGCTCCTTTTCATGTTGCAGTGCAAGGTTATGAAGCACTTTTTTGATTTCGGACTCGACTTTACCGACCTTAATTAGCTGTTTTTTAGTGTCCGAAATCTCTTTTTCGTGTTTTTTGACTACGTTGTCATAAAGGATCTGAAATTCCTTCTCTAAAGTCGTCTCTTCCAGCTTGGCGGCGAGGGTTTGAACCATTCCGACCGTCATTTTCTTGATGGAGAGCTGACCTTTTTCATTCACCTGTCCAAAACTGCCATCACCAATGACCGAACATGCAACGCCATTTGCTTCGAATGCATCTTTCATCTGATACATCAGAATCGAACGGGTTGTTAAAAACAAGGTAGGGCGGTTAATTCGGGCCTGACACAACATGGCAATGCGTGATTTACCGCCACCAGTAGCGACTTGAGCGATAATCTGGCCATGACGTACAAGACGATCCATAACTTCCGGCTGGTAATCGTAACGAGGGTCATATCCGTAACTATCTACCACTGGTCGGGCAGGTCCAAGTGGAGCGGGGAGGGGTTTTCGTGCGAGTTTTACTTCAAAACCTGCCTTCTTGAGTCGATCCGTAACATGGACTACAAATCCTGCTGGAAAAGAGCACTTGGCAAAGTCAAAAAATGACGATCTGCCATCCCAACGGTGCTGTCTAAACGCTAGAGTTTCTTCGGCGCCATCCACCAAATAACTAAGCGCCGACTGTACTTCAAGTTTCGCCTCAACAGGAGGCTTGTGTAGGATGGCATTTACGGCGTCATAAGCGATTGTTACAACTTTTCCCATTTCAATACCTTTTGCATTTGCTTAATATTTGGCTTAAATTATAAGTAAGCACTTACTAATATTTCAAAGTAGTTTCCTATGTCAGTTGAATATTTAGAAATCGACCCAGGAGAGCTTTGGCCTAATCCTTGGAATTCAAACGTCGTATCACCTGAAAACGAGCGAAAAATCGAAGAAGGTATTAAACGTCACGGTATGTTTAAGCCAATTATCGTTCGTACCCTTCTTGATGGCCGCTTACAGATCATTGGCGGTCAGCACCGAGCAATGATTGCTAAACGTCTTGGTCTACTCACTGTGCCGGTAATGAACCTTGGGCGCATTGACGAAGCCAGAGCAAAAGAGATCGGTCTAATCGACAACGGTCGTTATGGCGAAGATGACATCGTTAAGCTCAACGAAATTCTTCATGATCTTGGCGGTATCGATGAATTGATCGATGTAATGCCTTGGTCAAGTGAAGAAATCGACATCTTCTCTAGCACTAATATAGCGCTGGACGCTCTAAGCGATCTCGATTCGCCATCAGAGGAAGTTGAATTACCCAAGACAACCAAAGTTCAAACTCACCAAATCATGCGTTTCAAGGTTCCGATCGAGGACGTAGACGCAATTACCAAACTCATCGAGAAGACCATTAAGGCACAGGGCTTTACCGAATCCGACAGCTTGACGAATGCAGGGGATGCCTTGGTTTATCTCTTGGGAAGCAAGTAATGAAACCATATGAAGGATGGGATGGCTAATGACCGATTTATCTCAAAAAGGGCAGGTTCGAATGTACCGACGGGGTGGCCAATACCCTGTAGACCTTGAAGCAATCCAGTTTAATGGAAACAACGGCTCCGAAATTGAACTCTGGCTTGGGGTTCACTGCTCAACCCAAATGAAAACAGTAGCCAGAGTAGGGGGAAATACCGATGAAGACTTTTCCCTTGTCATTCCCGGCATTGGTACAGCCGAGGCAGGTGATTACATCGCTAAAAACCTAGATGGAACGGTGGTCATCCTCAAGCCAGACTATTTCGAGAGCGAGTTTCAGGAAGTTATCACTTTCAACACGCCTGAACAGGAACATGAAGGGGCGGTTCCCGAAGTAGATGACGGCGCCTTGAAGTTTTTGAAGAAGTTCTGCAATGGATACCGCATCGTTTCAACATGCGACCTAACAGAATTGCAGATTGCAGAAGCCAACGTAGAAGGTCGTCTCTATATCGAACCTGAAGGTGGCTTCGGATGGGTAGCGCTCCCTTGGGAATTAACTACCGTCAGGGATCGGCAACGCGAAAAGTTCTACCAGATCAACAAGCAGTTGATTGAGCAAACCGATACGCGGGTGGCCGAATGAGCGAACTAAAAATCCAAATGTGGATTGTTGACGATGTAAAGCCTTACGAACTCAACGCCAAAATCCACAGTGAAGAACAAGTCGCCAAGATTGCCGAGTCGATTGCCCGCTTCGGTTGGGATCAACCCATTGTGGTAGATAAAAATGGCGTAATCATCAAGGGGCATGGTCGCCGTCTTGCAGCCATCAAGTTAGGTTTAATCGAAGTACCTGTTCTGGTCCGCGATGACTTGAATGAAGAACAGGTGAAAGCTGCACGCTTGGCCGATAACCGAGTTGCCATTGGTGACATTGATGCCGACCTGCTCAAGCTGGAGCTGCAATCCATCAACATCGAGTTCCTTGAGGACATCTTCGACAGCAAGGAGCTGGAGTTCATGCAAGCCGACCTCTCCGAAATGAACGTCGATGTGATTGTTGATGATCTGGACAGCGCGGTAGCCGAGCAACAGCGCCATACGGCAAATGCAGTATCGGAATCGAACGAAAAACCTATCCGAATCGACAAGGTTTTAGGGTTCAGCGAAGTATCGGGCAAAGAATCACGTTCCATTCACTACTTTATGGCCATTGCAGAAGATGCAACTGGACTAGAAGGGAAGGACGCTTTCGTAACGTATATCAGCAAATTGGTGGAGAGCGCTTAATGGCTGTTTATAACATCGATGTCCGATACAAAACGTCAGTTGAGCGTACCGAACGTGTACTGGAAATTGCCGAGTCGTTCGGGTTGGGCTTAGATGCGAAGGAATTTGTGGTTTTCGATAACACGCCAATTGAAATCGAGCAGGGAGACATCGTTTACATCACTGGTCAGTCTGGTGGCGGTAAATCGACCCTGCTACGGAAGCTGGCGGAACAAATGGAACAAAGCGGCTTAAAAGTCGCTGACCTGAATGCCATTGAGCATGATGACCGTCCAATCGTCGACCAGATTGGCGAAACACTAAAAGACGCTCTGGATGTACTCACCATTGCCGGCATCACTGATGCCTATATCTGGCTAAACAAGTTTGATGCCCTCTCGGACGGCCAACGTTATCGCTTCAAACTGGCAAAACTGATTGAGAGCAAGGCGGACGTCTGGATTGCAGATGAATTTCTTGCCGTTCTTGATCGAACTGTTGCCAAAGTTGTTGCGTACAACATTCAGAAAATTGCCCGAAAACTCGGAACAACCGTACTGGTTGCCACAACGCATGACGACATGGTTGAAGACCTCAACCCAAGCCTCTTCATTGATAAGCGATACCGCGAAAAAGTGGTAATCACCAAAGCACCTGAAGGATTTAAACAAGTATGACTAATCGATCAAAAAAAGTTGTAACTAAAGACACTGTAGATGCTCATGAATTCGCGTCAGAAGCATCCGAAACTGTTGCAGAGCAAATCGTTCAAGCAGAAGTTGTGGAGCGTTCTGAGAGCGAACCAGCGCAAACCAAGCGCACATTAACCCTATATTCTTCAACCGTCTGCTCACCTTGCAAGACCATCAAGCCGATTCTGGAAAAACAAATGCTAGGTCGCGCAACCGAATACCATGTGCTGACCATTGATCCAAACAATATCGAACCTGAAATCAAACAGCAGTTTGAAGAAGCGGGCGTAACGCAAGTGCCTACCCTGATCTGCAAGGAAGATGGCAAAGAGGTAGGTCGTTTATCGGGATACAGTGGTGTTCGACCGCTACTCGATGTCTTGAAAGCTTGGGAAGTGATTTAACAAAGGGCGTTTAACGCCCTTACTTGATTGAGAAAGGTATGGAAAAGGTTTTACTCGATACACCAGATATTCTCGTTACTCGTAAATCACCTAAGCAAAACCACAACCTGTCATTGCTCAAGGACATCATTGTGGAGCCGGGTGACAAGAGTGACTGGGACCTTCTGCACGAATTGCACTACAAGGCAGAAACGCTGCCGATCGGTTCAAGGTTCTGGAAAGTAACCCTGCATGGCAAGACCATTGGTGTCGGGATTCTGGCTGTTCCCAAAATGTTGCTTTCGGGTCGTAATGACTTGTTCAAATATCTACGTCCAAACGTCAACGGCAAGGATACCCGCCTGATCAATAAAAGTCGGGCTGAATGGCTAAACGAAAATGTCTGCACCAATAGCCGACTTGTACTGGACACCATCTACCGTGGTTGCGGGATTGCGTATCGTGCCCAAAATTTAATGATGCGCATGGTGGATAGAAAACATACCGAGTTCCAAAGCTCGATGTCGAAATTCAATCCATTCGTGGAAAGGGCAGGCATCAAGTTCACCTCGCCTAAGCAGGCGACCAATTATCAACGCGGTGTGGACTTCTTTGTGAAATGGTTTGAAACCAAGCATCCGACAGATGTTGTGGGGATTCTGGAGGAGCTGAGCTCCAAACCCGAACCTATCAAAAAGAAGATCATCGCTGAAATGCGGAAGTTCTATTACCAATACAGCTCTTTGGAAAAATCCGGCAATAACCGGCTGAATGGTTTTAGCCGTGTAGAGAGCATGCCTGTCGAAAAGCTGCTAAAGAACATTCAACAACTGGTTTTTGCGTCTCCGTTATATGGGGTCTATACCAATCCTGACTTGATCTACAAAGCCAAACATCCTGAGCACGAGATTCCCAAACGGGTATCAATTTTGGCATTTGACTGTCAGAAACCAGACGAACCCCTAAATGTTGAACTCATTAAATCAAGAGGGCTTTTATTCGAATGCAATTAGGTCTAACCCCAAAACAGATCGAATTACTGACAAAGATTCGCGATAAAAATCCAGACGGTTCTTTGCTCTCAATCGAACAGCTTCATGACGCCGTGAGTTACACCTGCACCCGACAAGCCATTACATGCAGCCTAAATTTTCTGATTAAAAGAGGCCTGATTGAGAAGAGCGGGCAAAACGTGGTGAGAAACGGGCGTAGATTTACGGTCGTCAGCATCAAGCCATTGGGCGAGGAAATACTAAACGCCTATGTACCTTCGCTACGGCAGGTACTTGTAGAAAATGAGGATGAGGAAATTGAAAAAATCTTCTAAGGTAAAAAGCGTTAAGAAAACCTCGCCAAGTTGGTTCCGCACTCCGTACAATCGCTTATGGTATGTTTTGGTCCAAGACCCAAAACAATTCTTGGCTATGGAAGATGAAAGCCATCATGCGCTTTACGAGATTGCTAAAGAGCATTTTCAGTCCCATTTTAAAGCCATCACTTTCTATGCCGCCAACAATTCGGGCGAGTTGATTGCCGCGATCTATTATCCGAGGATGTTTGACGCTGACGAAAATGAGGTACTAACCGTGCTTTGCCATGAGTGTGTTCACATATGGCAGGAATTCGCGGAAAGCCTACATGAACACGAGCCTTCGCGTGAATTTGAGGCTTATACCATTGATGAGATTTTTGGAAACGTCCTGACTGAATACCGCAAGTTAGTGGAAATCAATAAAGCCCATACCGAGAGTAAAGCCATTAAACATAAAAAACAGCCCGACCTTGTTTAATTCCGACATTTGGGTAATTTGGGTTTTCCGCAACTCTTCGAATAATATATTATTAATAAGTGCTTACTTTATTGTATTATTAATATATTCGGAAAACTGCGGAACTCCCAAATGTCCCAAGTACAGGAAATCTTTCTTATCGGCGAAGATTTTGAGCCAGGCATCGTCGGAAATTCTGAAATTGATATTTTATTGGGCCATGACACGGCGATCTGTGGAGAGTTCGCAATCAGGAAGGAAGATGGCTATACACACTGTCCGGACTATTGCGAGGATAAGAATATAACTTTCAGGGAGTTATACAAATTAAACTTACATCCACTCATCCTTCCAGCCAGCCATGAATCCTCCAAAAGACGCTCTAAAAAAGCTTTAGAGAAAGCCGAACAGCTTCAAGACAAGTTTGTTGCAGTCTTTATTCTTGGCTCTGAATTTTACGTAACCAGACCATTTGAAAGTGAAAATACAGCACTAGCTTGCGTGCTTTGGTATGCGCTTGCTTATTACTCTTAAATAAAATTATTAATAAGCGCTTATTATTTACTTTTGGTTTTATTTTGCTTATCCTAGAGGCCATCGGACATGTTTGAAATGGTGCGTGTCTGACTTTTTAGAGGGCGCATATCATTTAGTAGCTGGTACGCGCCTTTTTTTTAGGTGATTGCATGACTGAAGAAACAGCCAACAAACGCAGATACCCTTCAGCAAGTGCTTGGGCAGAAGCAGAGGCGTTATGGGCTTCTGGTGATGTGACACTAGAGGACTTAGCCAAGAAAGTCGGGGTAAGCGCAACTTCTGTTTCCCTTCACATGAAGAAGCGGAAAATCACGAAAGGGGAGAAGGCCAAGGAACATTCCGAGCGTATCTCCAAACAGGTCGCCGAAGATATTTTGTCAGAAGGGACCGTACATAGCCAAAGAATTAAGGAAACCAAAGAAGAACATTACAAGATGGCGACGGGCCTAGCTCGCCTGACTTGGAATGAAATTGTCACTGCCAAGGCAAAGGGCGGTGCCTATGCGGCGATTCAACAAAATTTAAAAGCACTAGAAATCGCTTCGAATGTTTTGGCAAAGATCCGCCAAGAACGGTACGCCGTTTTAGGTTTGGATAAGCCTGATGCTGTAGATGCTACTCAACTTCCGGAATTGGTAATTGAAGAATTGACGGCCGATCAGGTTCAACAATTGAAAGAGCGTGATTTCAACAATGGTAATTACGACTTTGAAGATGAGGACATGTTAGAGCCATCAAATGATTCAGGGGAATGATGGTTTTAGATGGCAGATAAGGTTCGGCTTTCATTGCATCCAAAGCAAATGGAAGTCTATCTTTCAAATGCTCGATTTCGCGTAGTGGTTGCTGGTCGCCGATGGGGTAAGACCAGCCTTTCGCGTACTCTGATTATCAGTAAAAGTAGAAAGCCAAGACAAAGAATCTGGTACGTAGCGCCAACTTACCGAATGGCAAAACAAATCATGTGGAAGGATTTGATTGAAGCCATTCCTCGGAAGTGGGTAGTTAAGATTAACCATTCAAGTCTATCTATTGAACTTGTTAATGGCACCCTGATTGAACTTAAAGGCGCTGATGACCCAGACTCTTTGCGTGGTGTGGGTATCGATTTCTTGGTATTGGACGAATTCCAAGACATTAGCGAAGAGGCATGGACACAATGTTTGCGTCCTACCCTTGCCTCTACAGGTGGTCATGCCATCTTTATCGGCACACCTAAAGCATATAACCAGTTATATACCGTCTATATGCAGGGACAAGACCCGAAAAAGGTCGAAGCTGGCCAATGGCAGTCATGGCAGTTCCCAACCATTACATCTCCATTTATTCCTGAATCGGAAATTGAAGCGGCTAGAGCCGATATGGATGAGAAATCATTCAAGCAGGAATTTTTGGCTTCCTTCGAAACCATGTCTGGACGTGTTTATTACCCGTTTGATCGTAAGGAACATGTCGGGAAATATCCTTTTGATCCAAAACTGCCAATCTGGATCGGCATGGACTTTAACATCGACCCAATGAGTACCGTCATCATGCAGCCGCAACCAAATGGCGAAGTTTGGGTGGTTGATGAGATTGTCCAGTTCGGCTCTAACACGGAAGAGATTTGTGAAGAGATTGAACGGAAATACTGGCGGTATATGAAACAGATTGTCATTTTCCCCGATCCTGCTGGCGGTCAACGCCAACATGCTCGTGGTGAGTCCGACTTGGACATCATGCGCGAGAAGGGATTTAAGAAAATTCTTTACAGAAGAAAGCACCCTGCAATTGCCGACAGGGTAAATGCAGTTAACCGCATGTTGAGAACTGCGGATGGAACAGTTGCATTAAGGGTTGATGAAAAATGTAAGCATTTGATCAATTCATTTGAACAGACCATCTACAAACCAGGTGGACGTGATGTTGATAAATCAGGTGGTGTAGAACACAGTGCCGATGCCATTGGATATGCAATCGAGCACCAATTCCCACTTCGTAAGATTGAAATTAAAGGCGTTTCAATTTAACCTATATTATTAGTAAGCGCTTACTAATATTTTGAAGGCGATAAGATGACAACCGAACTATCCTCATACGACCGACATGCAATAAGTTCGACCGCTTCCTCAGAAGAAGCGAATGACCCTCTTGTACGTTTAGTATCACGTCGTCATCCACTATATGAAGCCATGTCCAAACACTGGATGTTTATGGATGACACCTATAGCGGTGGCAGAGAATGGTTTAATCATCATATCTTCAAATACATCAAAGAGGGTGATGCCGAATTCAAGGATCGTATCTCACGCGCTTATCGTTTCAACCATACCCGCGAAGTTGTAGATTTAATTAATAAATATTTATTCAAGCAGGAAATCACCCGCAATAAGGTAGATGCTCCTGCCGACGTGGTGAAGTTTTGGAAAAACTGCACCAAGAGCGGCTTAACGATTAATGATTTCGTTCGCCAGATCAGTAAGAAAACCTCAATTTACGGTCGTATTGGGGTAGTTATTGATATGGATGCGGTACCAGAAGATCAAAGACCCTTAAACAAACGGGAAGAAAAGGAAGCTGGGCTATCTGCTTACGCCTACATCATCACTCCGCTTCAAATGCTGGATTATTCGTTTGATGATCACGGCAAATTAAACTGGATGCTGATTCATGAAGTGGTTCGCGACGATGAGGACCCACTAAATTCAACAGGCAAGGGGACTACACATGTCTAACCCCTAAATCAATTATTGCCATCTATTTGCATGACTACGCAAACAGAAGATTGCGATTCGATTTACAGGACAATATTCCCGTAGGCGTTAATCGTGTCTATTCTATCGAGATATTAAATAATGCTCATTACAAAGAGGAAGGAACGTTTACAGTTTATGAGTTTATGAATATGCGAGAGGCTTTTGTAGCAAGTAGCGCAACAAACTTTGGCATTGAAATCTACGATGAAAGCGAGCGACCAATTTTTAACTCCAATATGCCAATATTCCGTCCAGTAAGTTATCTTCAAGCTATTAGGATGAATCAAAATTACAATATGCCTCTGACAACTCCAAGTGCCACTTACATTGAGCCAATTGCTGGCGGAACTGTGGGCAAAAAAATTGCTATTGTTATTACTCAACTTGGGTATCAAGGTAAATGTTTTATTCTCAGAAATAGTTTTGGATTAAATTTCTGCATTCCTGCTTTCTGGATTGACGAAGCAAACGGTACATTTAATTTGCAATATATTTGGAATAAAGTAGCAAAGGATAGAGGCTCTAGCACAGCCGCAGTCGGAAATGCCACTTGTATTGCTATGGCAATTGACGTCACTAATATGTAATAAAAAGGCTTCCAGTTGGAAGCCTTTTTAATGAAGTCGAATGGTTACGCAGTACCGCCATTTTCTTCAGTGGTAGTGGTTTCATCTACATAAACCAGTCCGACCGAAGCTAGACCAGGAGTCTTCCGATCGTAAATCAAGGTCAAGTTTTCAACCGGCTTTCCATTTTGACCTTCGAGCAAGTTGACTTGCCCTAAAAGAACGTTCAAAAGGTTAGCTTCATCTTTCGTGATCTGCTTTAATGCCATAGTAAACATCCTAAAAATTGAACAACGATAATTTTTACACACTCATAAATTATTAGTAAGTGCTTATTTATAAAATATAGTAAAAATGTTATATTTTCTCAACTAATCTAAGGCGAGAAAATCATGACCGAACCAGTATCAACTACTATCGGTGGATTCGCTGCTTGGAAGGCATTTGGCATGACTATCGTAGTCGCAATCTGTGTGATGGCAGTTGCGGCTGTAGTGCTCATGATGCGGATGCCGAGATCTCCGAGAGAGTGGGGAGTTGGCTTGATTACCACAGTAATTTCAAGCTTGGCTGGCGGCTCTTTCATCATCATCAAATTTAACCTTCATGCTTGGGCAACAGACGTATGGGGAATGATCGCGCTTGGCGGTTTCTTCTTCACATGTGGTTTGCCGGGGTGGGCTATTGTCCGTTGGATTTTCAACTATATCGAAAAGAAGGAGGATTCCGACATTTTCGAAGTTGCAACTGATATTAAAAACGACCTGAAGGAGTTTAAAGATTAATGAGTAGCATGGTATCCGCACTTGCATCAGTGCAAATGGCTCAGATTGCGCAAACTTATTCTTGGCTTCGGGCGATGTCAGGAGGCAGATTAACTCAGGAACAAGTAACTGCTGGTGACGAGATTATCGAGAAGGCGGGATTAGAAACTTTCGCCAAACTCATTGGTTACAAACTTGAATCTGGCGTTACAGGGCAATGGGATATTTCCGAAAAAGGATATGAACTTATACGTGGATTTGAAGGTTTCAGGAATACGGCATATCTGGATACTGGTAGCGTCCCGACTATTGGCTTCGGCACAATCAAATATCCAAACGGCCAACCTGTAAAAATGGGTGATACTTGTACTCGTGTTCAAGCAGAAGAATGGCTTAAAAACGATTGTAAGTGGGTTGATGCTTGTCTTGATAAGTATGTGAAGGTCAAGGTAACTCAAAATCAATTTGATGCGCTTGCTTCGTTTGTTTACAACGTAGGTGAAACTGCATTTGTCAAAAGTACAATGTTGGCTGTCCTTAACCAAGGGAACTATATTGCTGCTGCAAATCAGTTTGATCGTTGGATTTTTGACAATGGCAAACGTATTAATGGATTAGTTAACCGCCGTGCTGCTGAAAAGAAATTATTCTTATCATGAAGCATTTCGGTACATTAATGCTGTGCATCCTGTTTTCAGGATGTACAGCTTCAACAATTCAAAACAATATCCATGTCACTGTCTGTTTACAGTGTGCACCTATGATGAGCCGATAGAACAATGATTTCATTTCTTTGGCATCTGGTAGGGGGAATAATGTTTTTAACAACATGCATTATCCTTATGTACTCTTATCTTCAAAACAAATCTTAATTTGAATTTAAAACTAAACCCAATTTTACTTCTTCCTGTGAACTCTTTTTTTTAAAAACGCTCTATGCTTTGAATTACAAGAGTTCTAATAATAACAGTACAAAAATTCCGTTGTGGATAACTTAAAACCTATTTGAATTTAAAATCTTTTCTTTTTTTCTTTTAGAAGCTCTGAAACGATTGCTATCAAATACTTTCAAAGCCTATTAAGGTACAAAAACTCCGTTTGAGCGGTACAAATACTCCGTTTTAACGGTACAAAAAGTTTTAATTACGGTACAAATATTCCTTTTTAACGGTACAAAAATTCTGTCCTGTATTTTCAATAGTTTAAAAGGTACAAAAACTCCGTTAAATCGCCTTTAACGGTACATTTTCTCCGTTAGAAGTCCTATAAAGGTACAAAAACTCCGAATAAGTACCTTTTAAAGCCATTTTTCCATTAACTTAAAGAATACATAAAAGGATTTCGGTACATTTTCTCCGTTTACACCCCTATAAAGGTACATTTTCTCCGCTAAACTAATAGCCAAAATCATCATAACGGTACAAAAACTCCGATAGGGGAGTGATAACGGTACATTTTTTCCGTTCAAAACAGGCGATAACGGTACAAAAATTCCGAAGGAATGCCTATAAAGGTACAAAAACTCCGGTAATGTCATTACATTGTCATGTTTTGGTCAAAATCCTTAAATATAAATCCGCTCAATTCTGACTGATTAACTAGATTTACAAACATTATCTAATCATGTACCTTTTACGAAAACCAATAAAACCTTTCTGAAACGGAATATATGGCAGAACTTATTAGGAATTCAGATGTTTATAAAGCGAATGCATTGATTAATGCAAGCTACGCTTTGGACACTGCTGAGCAAAGAATAATTCTACTCGCCATTTTAGTTTCCAGAAACAAGAATGCAGATCTGACTGCCGAAACGATTATCGAGATTCCGGCTTCCTTATATGCCCAAAAATTTAATACAACAGTGAGCGCGGCATATAAAACACTGAAGGAAGCCGAAGATACCTTATTTGAAAGACGTTTTTCTTACACCACAATGCGAAATGGCAAGATTGAGGTGGTTCGGTCACGTTGGGTATCACGAGTTTCATACGTTAAGGATGATGCATTATTAACGATCACCCTAGCTCCTGATGTGATTCCTCTAGTAACCAAGCTAGAAGGAACCTTTACCAAATATGCCATCGACAATTTACGCGATGTGACCAGTAAATATGGCATCCGTCTGTATGAGTTGGTCGCTAGTTGGAAAAATTCGGATATACGAAAAACTCCTGTTTATGACTTTGAGGACTTCCGTGCCAAGATGGGCCTTCTTCCTCATGAGTATAGAGACAAGAAAAATCCCGAAAGTACGGATATGACCAACTTCAATAAACGTGTATTGAAGCCGGCAATTGATCAGATTAATAGTTTTACTGACCTGTTTATTACTGAAAAGAAAATCAAGACAGGACGTAATATCACGGGCATTTATTTTGAAGTAAGTTTAAAAACCGATAACTTCATTGAAGGCGAAGCGAAAGAAATCCATGACAGCAAGCCTTCTTCCGATTCAGCTAAAAAGACAGGCGCTCCTTTAGAAAACATTAGGCTTCCAAAAGTATCGACCCAAGAGTTTTTGGGTAGTGATCTCAGCGAAGAGGACCTTAACAAAGAGAACCCATTAAAAGAATTTATCGTTGAATCTGGCGTTTATAAGTCTGCTATTGAAAAGCCAGTAGAAGAAAAGGATGAATTTGAATTAAATGGCATAAAACGACTGTATGAGGCACTATTAAAGCTGGATGAGGGCGTAACCAAGGAATACGTCCGCGAATATGCCCAGATTAAAGGCGTAACTCTACAACACGCATTAATTGAACTTTATAACTCTAAAAGACCGGCTTAAACATTCCGGTACTTGGGTCTTTTCCGAAAACTTGGGTTTTTGAAGTGCTAACGAATAATTAAATAATACTTTCTATAATATTTAAGTTTTTATATTAATTATTCGGAAACGATCGGATGTCCCAAGTTGAAAAACAAATACCCAAGTATTTAGATTGGGCGGGTCACTTTTATGGCAATGACCTTGATTTAGAACATTACGAAATTCTCACCATTCAGTACATTCCCAAGAAAGAGCGGAAGCTAGAAACGCAGTTAATGACAACCAAGTGGTTTGACTATAGGCTGATGCATCCCATGCAAGCCACTTATTACTTCTTTCGGCTTTTCAAAAATGAATATCGAAACTTTTATAGAAAAGCTATTGATCATAAGGCGGCCGAATTCGTTAAACCCATTAAGGAGCGAGATTTCTTACTCAGTCGTGAGGCCTTGTCATTTTGGCGACTCAGACAGGCGGTTGATGCTTTGGGAATGCGTTATGACTTCTATTTAAAAACCGCATTTGATAAATGCTTTAAGGTGATTGCGAATGGTAGACCTTTGCCACCTAGACCTGCTCAACTAAAAAAAGAAGAACTGTTAATTGAAGTCTTCCATGAGTGGGAGTCTTATTGTGAAGCTTCGCTCCAGATCGCTAAAAGTCCATATTTTACCGCTACACTTTTTCATAACAGTCCAATGCAAGTTGATTATGAAGATTTTATTGTTAAGCAGGTGCGGATGCGTCAAGTGCAGCATTACGCATTAGGGACATGCATTTATCGCTATGATGCGCTTCGAATTGAAAAAGCTTTAGAGTCTTTTGATATTTCAATCATCAACCAAGCTATTAAATCCAGTATTTAATGCTTTTTTCTCTTAAAATATTAATAAGCGCTTACTATAATTTGATAATATCGTTTTTATAGTAATTACTAATGTTTCGAGGTTTTAATGAGCGAATGGCAGAAAGAACTTGCGATACAAAACAAGTTCGGCAATAGCGCTCCAATTTCAAAGGAGTCTATTTACTTAAATACGGAAGAAAAGCAAAAACTTCAATTTCAGCCGCGTAAAACGTATGGGCGTAGGCTGCCAGCGAACGAATGCGAAATTGAAGAAATGGGCTACATGAAGTTTGTTCGTAAGCTGCAAGAGCAAGAACAGGAAATTGTAGTCATTAAAACAGACGGCGAAGTTGTACGTGGATACATCCGTGCTGCGGATGCAGAAACGATCTCGCTTCGTTGTTATTTGAATGGTGATAAAAACGGTCGTTATCGTGCGCGTGTTCTTTTTAAACACCAAATTTCCGAGTTCTCACCAACTAAGGGGATTGAAGACCTAGTTGATGAGCTAGAGAGAAAGTCGAAATCTAAATCTTAAACGTAAGCCATCTATTTTCTATAAGGATTATCTTATATGTCTACTGCTGTGGCCGAAATTCATGAAGAAGAGGTCGTTGATAAAGAACTCGAAGGCTTCACCGAAGAAAAGTTTGATTACGACGATGAGTTTCAATCAAAAATTGCGGCTTTAACTTTACGTGATGATGAGTTTCTTAGAAGAGCCGCCCATATTCTGAAGCCAGAATTTTTCGAAAATCAGGGTGAAGCATGTCTGGTCGATATTGCGCTCCAACACTTCAATAAATATGGATGTTCTCCTGATCCCGCTTCTGTTGTCCAAATTATCAAGGATAAAGCTGCTTCTAAAGTTTATAAGCGAGAAACATTAGCGGCAATTGTGGAAGCAAGGAAGAAATTAATTGGCATCTATGTCACTGACAAGGCTTTCGTTGAAGAAAAGGTTGTTGAGTTCGCGCGAAAACAGGCGGTATCCAATGCGATTGTTAATTCTGTTCCTGATCTTGAGGCAGGTAATTACGCCAAGATTGAAGCGCGTATCAAGGAAGCTATTGCGGTCGGATTGAATGAAGAGGGTGTTGGTTATGACTTCTTCGCTCAGGCGTTGAATCGTAAGCTGGCACGTATCGAGAAGCTGACAGGCAAAGTACCTCCGACAGGCATTACTACTGGCTGTAAAGAACTTGATGATCTGCTCTATCACAGAGGTTGGGGACGCAAGGAGCTGTCTCTATTAATGGGCGGTGCAAAAGCAGGTAAGACGCAAGCGCTTATTCACTTTGGCCGTATCGCAAGCTTTGCTAAATACAACGTTCTATATGTAACGCTAGAAGTTGGTAAAGACATTATTGCAGACCGTTTAGATGCCTCTATTTCAAAAGTGATCATGAAAGAATTGGCGTCGAAGGCTGCAAGTGTTGCAACTGCGGTCGAGACGGTAGCCAAGACGGCGGGCAAATTTATTATTCATGAATTTGGTTCCGGTACATTTTCTCCGTCACAGCTAAGAGCGTTAATTGATAGGTATAAGAATCCTGGGCGGAACCCTGATGGAACGATAAGACCGCCAATCAAGTTCGATATGATCATTGTGGACTATGCAGATTTGATGCGTCCAGATATTCGTACAAATGACCCAAAAGAGAACTCAAGAGCTATCTATGTTGATTTACGCGCGATTGCTTTTGAAGAGAATGTGGCGTTACTGACAGCTACTCAGACCAACCGTGAGGGCTTTAAGTCAACGGTAGCCAAGGCAGAGCACGTAGCTGAGGACTTTAACAAAATCAGGACCGCTGACGTTGCAATCTCCATCAACATTACAGAGGAAGAGAGAGCGAAAGGTCAGGCTCGATTGTACTTTGCAGCTTCTCGTAACCAAGAGATGGGGGTTACTGTGGTGATTAAGCAGAATGTGTCCATGATGAGGTTCTTGGAAGAAGTGATTAGCGTCGAATAAATTTAACCCATTATTATAGTAAGCGCTTATTTATAACTTTGTGCTAGTATAAATAAGCGCTAATTTTATCTAATGCGATTTTGCAATATGAGAGATCAAGAAAGTTTAGCGGAGATATTAGACCGCATTGATATGGAGTATTGGCTTAACCGCGAAGGGTTTGAATACAAAGTAACTCGCGGAAAAAACGGAATCCAGTTGAATGTTAAGGAATGTCCGGTATGTGGTAACTCAAGCTGGAAAGTCTATCTGAATCAGGATACGGGTTTGGGTAACTGCTTTCATGGTGATTGCGAAACCAAATTCTCGAAATGGAAGTTTATTAAGGCTGGTATAGGTGGTAATAGCCTAAGCAATAAAGAGATTGTCGAGCATGTTAAAGCAATTGCTCAGGAGCAGGGCTGGCAGCCAAAGCGCAAAAGTGAACCCACACAAACCAAAATTGGCGATCTAAAGCTTCCAAAAGCCTATGACTTGCCGATCATGGGTCAGAACCTAAAGTACCTGAAAGATCGAAATATAACGCTCGATACGTGTCGTGAATTTGGACTGAAATTCTGTCAAAAGGGTTGGTTTGCATACATAGGTCCAACGGGTGAAAAGCAATACCAAAACTACAGCATGAGAATCATCATTCCTGTCAGGGACCTTGAAGGCAAGCTTGTGTCTTTTCAGGGTCGGGATATTACAGGAAAGGCTGAAAAGAAGTATCTATTTCCTCCTGGTTTCGCGTCTACGGGCACTTACCTATATAACGGCCATAATGCCCTAGGTTACGTTGAAATCGTCATGGGAGAGGGCGCTTTTGACGCTATGGCGATATATCAAGCCTTCAAGGAAGACGAGTTCCTTTGCAATGTTGGAGTTGTCGCGTCATTTGGTAAGCATCTTTCGGTAGGTGGTGATGAATCGCAAATGGCTGAATTACTAAAGCTCAAAGATGAGGGATTGGAGTGCGTGACAATTATGTGGGATGGAGAGCCTGCCGCAATTCTGTCTGCGATCGATGCATGTTTAAAGATAAATAGCTTTGGCATAAAGGCAAGGTTGGCCACGTTGCCTGCTGGATGTGACCCCAATGAAGTCGACCCTGAAATCGTTCGCACAGCGTATCGAAAAGCGATACCAATTACGCCAATTAGCGCAGTAAGTTTACGCATTAAGTATATGGGTAAAGTCTGAATCGTATTTGATTCCAAATCATTGTTTTTAAAATATTGTTGAAGTTTTCAAGGTGCTTTTACTATGAGTTTAAAAATTGTGGTCAGAAGTGCCTACTCATTGCATACGAGTGGGACAAAATATTATTCGATGTTCTTGTTATCTGTACAGGACGGAGCTAAACGCAACACGCAATTATTCAAAATTTATGGCTCAGCGGTAAATCAAACGGCTCAAGTCAAACACCATTCAGAAGGTAAGGGTGAAACACTTGATACCGAATTTAATAAAACACTAAAAGCGAAAGGTAAAGCAGGTGAATATAGCGATTTACGTGAAAGCGAAATCCTGCATGAATTTGATAATTTCCATGATTTTATTACTTACTTGACTCTCGACTCTCCGATTAATGCCATTAGAGCGCCTTTCGCATCAGCGATTACCGAAAAGGGTTTTGAACAATATTTAGAAACCTTGTCCCAAACGTTCGGGATTCCAGTTGATGACATGTACAAATTTACATTCAGATATGAAACAGAGGAAGAACGGCAACGAAAACAAGAAGAGGAAGAGCGTAAAGCGGCTCAGCTCATGGCACAACGACAAGAATTTTATGGTGAAGTTTTGGGGTCATGGTAATGAACAGAGTAATTATTGGGGTTCCACATTGTCGGTTTATGGTGACAAAGACCACAACGAATGAAAAGGTTTTGGAGCTGACAGAATATTTTGCTGTCCACAAGCATACTCAAGATGAAGTATTAGGCTTGGCGATCAAGGCTGTTGATTACCATGATAACAAGGGCGGTTATCACCGAACGGTCGAAATTCTTGAAAAATACGGAGGACTTTCTTACTCAACAGTAGCAGAAAGGGTAAAGAATTTAAGTAAGGCTGCTGTACGTAATCTAGTTGATGAATTGTCTACCAATTCGGATTCGATTAATCCAATTGAATATGCTCAATCAATTTTCGGTCGCGAAGCATCCAATATTTTTGACAAAGGGCGAGAAGCTGAGATCAAGTCAATTTTTCAAAATTATTTTGGACCTATCAGAAGCGAACTGAGCGAATTAATTCTTGATACAGATGAGTATGCTGCCTATAAAGGAGTACAAGGATCATGGTAACTAAAACTCTTCCTGAACTCGATTTGGAATTATCCAGAAGCGGAACAAATGCCTATTACTGCGATTTTTGCCCTCATACTGGCAACCGTCCTAATTATGCCGCATGCCTAAAGCGCATCCATAATGTTCAGGAGGGAAATGAACGCGAGGTGGATGCAGTTTGTGTAGTCGCTATCCATAGACATCACTGTGAAGCTGCCGAAATGCGTGAACGTGAAATTGAGGCAGGTAAGCCTCTCTATTACATTGATCGTTCAGAAATGCGAAAACAAGTTGGGAAGCGGCTGGCTAAACAAGGAATTTCTATTTCTTCTAAATTTGATTATAAGTTAGAACTTACTAATATTAATGGTGAAAAACCAGAAAAAGAAATTCCAGTTAATTCAAAGGGTAATTATTCATTAAGTGATGCAATCAATACTAAACTAAAGAAAAATAGTTTGAATACCAAAGATGTTCATGTAGAATCGCAACAAGAAAATAAAGTAAGCGCTAACTTATATAATGAGAGTGAGAGCTTAACTGTACCAAGTATCGAGAGCGGATTATCGCTTTTAGAAATTGCTAACCGTTTCAAAGCAAACCCACAGGAAAAATTATGAGCAACGCAGAAGATTTATTAGAAGCTTTAATCAAGGCATTAAAAGACTCGAATGTAGATGCCGAGGAATTACGCTTCATGACCTTGCTTCCTGATCACATGCGCAAGATTCAGGATTTAACCGAAGAGTTTGTAAAAGCTCACGTTAATGGTCCACAACAGCTTGAAGTTTACATGAGAGCCATTATGGGGGTGGTTGCACAGGTTCAAGCAGCATTAGTCGTGAATACCGGCACAGAATCAATTCAGGAATATGCACAATTATTGGCTCAAAAATCAGAAGATGAATATTTGCTTGATCTAGGTCACATGCTTCGTGATTTTACCAATCATTGGCTAGCGGTCTTTCTGCAAGCTGCAAAAGAGCATTTCGGCGAAGAAGTATTTAAAGCTCATCAAGCCCATGTTAGAGAAGTGATTAAAAACGCTAAAAGCGAAATGCTGAAATCCAAAGAAGGCGATTCCCCATTTAAAGATTCATTTATTCCTTCATTTGCAAAGCAGTAATAAGGTGTAGCAATGAATAGCGATCAGTTACTAGAGGCTTTAAACCAAATTGCATCTGAAAGCTCAAAAAATGAAAAACTAGCTTTACTCATGGATTTTGAAGCAGAAAAGGGGTTGTTCAGAGAAGTTCTGCGTTTGGCATATGACCCGTTTATTGTCTTTGGAATTTTGCCAAAAGCAGAAGATGCAGGAACAGGGGAATTAATGTTTGATGAGGTTGATACCCTTGAGTTCCTATCTAAGCTTAATAACCGTGAACTAACAGGCAATGCAGCGCGCGAAGCGCTGCGTAGCCAACTGGCTCAATTATCAGAGAAGTCAGGCGAGCTTCTAATTCGAATTTTAAGAAAAGATTTACGTGCAGGTTTTAGTGATGCAACGATCAACAAAGTCGTGCCTGATTTGATTCCTGTATTTCCATACCAACGCTGTTCATTGCCTAGTGAAGTAAAGCTGAAGGCATGGCCGTGGAAAGATGGCATTTATTTGCAAGAAAAAGCTGATGGCATGTTTGCCAACGGGACCAATTTAGAAGATAAGTTCTTCTTGTCCTCACGTCAGGGCATGCCGTTACCTATGGAGCATTTTTCCGACCTTACTGCGGAAATGGATATGCTGATCAAAGATGTCCAATATCATGGCGAACTACTTGTCGAGCGTGATGGTGTAGTTCTGCCGCGCAAGGTAGGAAATGGCATCTTGAATTCGGTCACAAAGGGTGGCTCATTTGCTGAAAATGAAAAACCGATCTATATGATTTGGGACTTCATTCCGCTTAGCTCTGTTAAGTCAAAGGGAAAATTTGAAGCAGCCTATAAACGCCGTATTGCACTGATTAAATCGATGCTGGCCAAGTTTAAGCCTAATTATGTGCGGCTTATCGATACGCATATTGTCCACTCATTGAGCGAGACTTACGATCACTTCTTTAATGTACTTATGCAGGGCAAAGAGGGGCTGGTAATCAAGCATCCAGAAGGTCACTGGAGAGACGGTACAAGTAAACACCAAGTTAAATTAAAACTTGATGCGGATTGTGAACTGGAGGTCGTGAGCATTAATCCGGGTAAGGTGGGTTCAAAGAACCAAGGGCGAGCTGGAGCTTTGCATTGTAAATCTGCATGTGGTCAAGTCATTGTGGATGTCGCCATCAAGAATGAAAAAATGCGCGACGAAGTGGATGCAAACCCTAGTGACTGGATTGGTCGAATAATCACTGTGCGTTCAAATGCCATTATGCGTCCATCCAACAGTAACCAGAATTACTCGTTGTATTTGCCGCGTATGGTTGAGGACTGCTATCGAATCGATAAAACGGAAGCTGATGATTTAAAACGTATTGAAGAGCAATTCAAAAACGCTATCGAAGCTGCCAAGAAGCTGGCAGAAAGTGAAGCGATGGTGATTGACAATACAGCGACAGCATAAATATGGAGCATATATTGATGTTATCAAAAGCTAAAAAACTACATCGTCAAAAAGCCTTACGTCCTTCTACTGAACAATGGGAAATTATCGCAACTATTGGTTTTGCCATTATTCTTACAGTTATCGGGTATTTTTGCATTGGCGGAGCTAAAGCGAATGCAGCGGTGGTAGCGAGAGCAGCGTCTGTATCCTCAGCTCGTCCTTCGACATCTTTTGCGCGGTCTTACAGCAGCTCGTCCACACGCGCTCCGACCACTACAAGTTTTCGTTCTAGTCCAGTTAAGACTGTGACAAAACCTAGTACGATTCGTTCTGTGAAGCCTGTTACAACGCCTGCTAAACCGATGCCTGTTTCTTCTTCATCTACACAGAAGAAATCGCGTAAGATTGGTTTCCAATATGATTACTATGCATTTACAGATTGCATCCCTTATTCAAGCGGAAGTTTCCAAGGTTGGAAGTGTATTGATCGGGATTAATTGGGGCGGTTCTACCGCCTCTTCTTATGAGGTATGACGATGTTTGTATTGTTATCTGGAACAACGTGCAGCGGCAAAACAACCATTGCTGACGCGCTGACCGAGAAATATGGGTTTAATCGTATTGTTACCACAACATCACGGCCGAAACGGGAAGGTGAGGTTGAGGGTTTGCACTACCACTTTATTACTCAAACAGAGTTTGATGCACTAAAAAAGGCTGATCAGTTCCTTGAGACAAATAAACATGGTAATTATGAATATGGCGTAACGATTGATAATTTCAAAACCTTGCCAGATGATCGAAATGCCATAATTATTGTCGACCCAAATGGATATAAGAAGATTAAGCGTTATCTGAAAGCAAATGAAATTAAATATCTTGGGGTTTTTGTCGACGCTGATATTAAAAGCCGTCTACAACGTTTAATTGTTCGAGCAGATCAGAAACTTGCGGAACGTTTAGAGGTCATGATTCAGGTCGAATCTCATTGGATAAACGAAATCAACCAGTACGATATGTTGATTCAGAATGATGAAACAATTGAAGATGCCTTAGAGCCGATTTTAGATCATGTGCGCCGTGCAGGACATTTAGATAAAATAGCCTAAGCATTTTGATGAACAATTAAAATTTCCTAAAATAGAATGCTCCGATAATTTCAATAATTTCGGAGTTTTTTTATGCTACTAAAATCTGTTCCTGGTGTTTTGCCTGCACTTAAAAATAGCGATTTGGCAACTACGAAATTATGGACCACTCACATTGAAAGAATTACAAATTATCAATTAAACGCCGTAATTGCTAAATTCAAGTTTAAAAATGAAGAAAGTCAAATTGATAAGGAAATTGAATACGCGGTTAGTCAGATCAACGACGCTATTTATAACCGCCAAATCAACTCGGTAAAAATTGCTCGATTTAAATTAAAAAAAGATCATTCCATTACGGTGAGCAACCTAATTGCTGGTTTATTGAAGCTGAAGGAAGTTGAAAGAAAGGCTGTGTTGTTCTCATTAGAATCAGGATTAAGCCTTGATGAAGTGACAAACTTGGAAGTTAGACAAGCCAATGTGGCAGCTAGAAACTCAAAACTAGCGAGAGAAATTATTAAAAATTGCCCTGTGAGTATCAAAACAAACTATTTATTTTGGGAATCAAATGAGGAAAAGGAGCATGAAAAGCTCAAAAATTTAGAGCAAGCTGTGTTTGAAGCCTTTGGTTTTGACTTCAAACTGCTTGCCCTAAAATACGAGAATATTATTTATGACGAATGGTTTGAATTTCTTGGTCAGACGTCGTAATTGTCGCCGAGTTTTTTGATTCGACGAGCCGTATATTCTTCTAAAGCTTCATTGAGCATGGTTGTAAAAGTGGTCTTGTTAGAACCCATGCCAATGGAGCTGATAGATTTAAGCCAGTTCAAACGAAGGTACATTTCTTGGCTAATATTGTTGTTAAAAGGACGTTGAATTAATTTCAAGTCTTCAGGAGCAATATTAATGCCCTGACGCCAAGGCGCTTCACGGTCCTTTTTCTCTTTAGGTTTGCTTAATCCTGATAGTTCATCAAGCTTATCAAAGTCTACAGGTTTTTCATTAGCTTCTGGCGTTGCTGTGGCAGTTTGTACTGGAGCACTCTTGGTAAAATCGGATGCATTTGAATTTTCAGCTTGTACTTTTGCAGCTTTGCCTAATGATAATCCACCACGTCCACTCATTTGAACAACTCCTCAGCCAATGCATTTACTTCTTCTGCTGCCTTAGAGGCACCAATATTTAACTCAATAACACCCAGACCCATGCCATAAGCTCTTGAATATGCAATACGGTCGTAATTTACGGAATCGAGAACTTTTGCAAAATCTTCAACTTCTTTAAACGCATTACGCGCATCGTCTAAAGCTGTGATACGTGCATTTGTCGGGACTTGAGTGATATAGATATAGACATGAAGTGGATCGAGGTCCCTTTCATTTACACGGATATTATTTGCTTCTTCAATTAATTCCAAAATTTCCCCAGTTGATTCTACGTCAGCTTGGTTAGGGCGAGTTGGAATAAGAATGGCATCGGAACAAAGCAGCGCTTCACGGAAGCCAGAAGAGTCATAACCACCGCAATCGAGAATTACGTTGGGTGTTTCACTTTCAATTTTTGGAATGACTTTGTCAATTTCAGGTTGACCAAACAAATGATAAGTTTTGATTGAGCCGGTCTTTTCTAAGAAAGTTTGGGCTTGACGATAAATCCCCCATTTAACCGAATTTTTATTGGCGTCAAGGTCGACAAGAGCTACATCTTGTTTTTCATTATTGGCAATCCATGCAGCCAAATTGGTAGCCGTAGTTGTTTTGCCGACGCCACCTTTTGAATTGGCGATCAATAATTTCATTAAATCCTCAACATAAACGTTGGCGAAAATCGTAGTGTAATAGTAAATGCGCTAGATAACAATGTATAAACTTGTATTCATTGATATGTAGAAATCTATATAGAAATCTATATAGATTATTAATTTAAAAATTAGATTGTATTTAACCAAAACAAAATGTTTATTAGTTCTAATTGCTTACATATAAATTCATAGGCTTAAAATGCAGAATCAAATCAGACAATTAGAAGATGGAACTTTTGAAATAGGTACTTGGATTCAGAATGCAAATGGTGAAGTTGTGTTCTTTGATGCTACGAGTGCGAAAACTTTAGAAGAAGCAAACAAGATTGCTGATGAGTTGGATGATCAGGAATTTAAATTAGCAAAGAGTGAAATTGATATGCTTGGCGGCATTCAAGGTGCCAATAAGGTTCTGGAGCTCATGAATGAAAACGAAGCCGTTGCCGTTGAATTTGATAAAAACCACTTTGATATTAATGAATTAAAATTCTATAACCAAAAAGATTTTGAGCAGCGAATGGATGATTACCTAGATAATGGTGAGACTGCAACCTATCTATATGCAGACTTTGAAATCCAAAGCCTGCTGCACAAAACTAGATTTTTGAAATTTTAATTTAACTTTTCAGCAACTTGGCGGAGCAATTCCGGATCCGATGCAAAATATTTTTGCGTGGTCAGGATTGAGCTATGCCCCATCAATTGTTGAATTGAATAAATATCACCGCCCTTTCTTATTAGCCTTGTGGCAAAGGAACGTCGACCGGAATGGCTGGTTGCTTGAATACCAGCCTTCTTATAACAGTTATTAATCATGGTCACCATGCTATTTGGTGAGAATGGACCGCCCTTCTGCGATAAAAATAAAGGTGCGTCGGGATCCTTTGGTCTTTCTTTTGTTATGTATTCTTCTACCAGTGATCTAGCGATTGGATTGACTAGGAATACCTCACGGTAGCGGTTGCCTTTAGTAATATTACCGAGCAATCGAATAATATCCTTCAGCTTGCCCTTCTTCACGTCGTAAACATCGCCGACCTTTAACATTGATAATTCTTTAGCGCGAAGCCCAAGGAAGTGTGAGAAATACAAAACACATTTGTTCCGTAATGCATTTACGCCCGTTTGAGTGGCTAAAGTAATCTCAAGATCATCTTCTGACACATATGGGGCTTTTCCAGTTGTTGTTCTTGCCATAAATCGACCAAATAATTTTTTATTACATTTTTCCAAAAACGGAAAGGATATAAAAACAGTCTACCACATGTCGAAAAATAAAAAATGTAATAAAAGATACATTTTATTATATTTTTTGGGGGTGCAAAAAGGCAGGGCGTCATATCCTGTCGTATACGTACTTTTCTATTAAGAGTGGTATTTCAAAGTTTGATTTAAATTGGTAATCTATACCAATCTTGATTTTGTAACGTTTTCAAGTTTAGGAGGAGCTATGAAAGAAAAATTTAAAAACAGTAATTTAAAGGGTATGAATAGCAAAAAGCCCGAACTTGATCGGGCAGTAAGAATAAAAACAGATTAGTTGACTTTAAGTGTTTCTAGGAAAGCATCAAAAGCTTCTTTCTGTCTAGGGTTAGTGAAAAACTCAAAATTATGGCCATCATTTGCTTCGCGAATTTGTTTAATTAAATTCGATTCTGCATCAGTAATAAGAGGTTGCTCAATCATGGCTTCCATTTCTTCAAGCAGATGAGGCATGTATTCCTCTAGGCAGCGCATGAAGAGGTCTTTAGCATCGATTTTTAAAGCTTCAGCCATAGCGCGCACACGTTCAAGAGGCAATTTGCTTTTACCACGAACAATGAAGCTAACCATGTTTTGATTGATACCCATAATCTCTGCCAATTGCGACTGATTCAGATCCGATGCATTTAGTTGAGCGTCGAGATATTGGGCGACAGTTAGTTTGCGTTTGGTGTTAGTAGCTGCTGATTTCATAGTAACGTTTTCCTTAGAATATTCTTAATAGATATAAAGTCATAATGTCGGAATGTATCCTCGATACAACATTATAGACTTAAAATATTTGCGGTTTAGGTAAAGTATATCAGTAAGTGCTGATTTACCCAAGTTCAAGAAAAGTACAGATTTGTATAGGATTGGATAACATGACATCGGTCACAATTAACGGAAAAATTTAGTAAGTAAGCATTGATTAATATTTTCTTATTTTTGGGTTAAACTAATGGTCAGACTATAGGTGAGTAGATGCTCATTTTAAGTACAGGCAATTTGTTAGCTGATGCAGACAATCATACTATAATGACAACGTATCGACTGATACCAAGAGGAAGTATAAGCCTCATTCAAGCCAATTATTTGTCAAAAAAGTATGATAGTTAGAGTATAGGAGTAAAAAATGTCGAAAAGTGTTGAAGTTATTACGCCTGAAACCGTAGCAGATTTCTTGGCAGAGCAGGGTTCTGAACTGATCTTTAAGGGAAATCAAATTAATGTAATTAAAGGAAAAAATGAGGAATGCGGTGATTTCCTTGTGATTAACAATGCACTTGGCGAAAATTTGTTTATTAAACTTAGCTATATAGTCTTATGAGTCTACCTAAATAATTAAAAATCCCTCACTTGACCCTTCTCTGTGGTTAGTGTCCAAGGTTTGATGCTGGCCACGGTCAAAATAAACCCTCTATTAAAACTCAAAATCTCCCCAATTTCACTCTTTATTTTTCAATAAATATTTTTATAATGCTTTTTAATATTAGTAAGCACTTGTTAATATACTGTCAGGTCTGTATATAGACATCCAATAATGACTTTTTCAGATTGAGATTTTTCAATGAATGAGCGCATACATATTTTAAGACAAGCAATTGTTGTCGTTACCCAAGCACTGACTAACTCTGATATTGCAGTAACACAAGAAGGCATTGAGGCAGGTGTGCATAAGGATTCAAAGACAGGCAAACCTGTGCGAATTAACCTTCCATATCTTCCGGACAATTCACCAGATTCGCTGATTGATGCGGTTCAAGGTTTTCTTGATCAAGAGGTAGCGAAGTATCTTTTTACCGATTTTTCTCTCAAGCTAAAAGGATCTGAAGAGGTAAAGACTTTAACTTCATTGTTAGAAGAAGCGCGTGTAGAACGTTGCATGGCTGAAAAATATCGCGGTTCAAATATCAATATGAAAAATGCGAGCCAATTTTTCATTGATGAATTGATTGACGATAAATACCAAAAACTTGTAAAGGAAAAAGCTTCTGATGAAGAAATTACGCAACATTTAATGTTGCCAATGTTACGTGCGTTAAGTGGTCAGGAAGTCTTTGAACATTACTTAAAAGACAAAATGAAGCATATTAAACCTGTGTGGGACATGCTTACTCCTTTTAAGCCAGAGATTGAAAAATTAAAGTCCACAAAAGACACAATGGATTTGGCTCAGCGTATCTATAAGGTACTGAAAGATGAGCCTGAATTGCCAGAACTCCCTGACAGCGAGCATGATGAAGATAGCGACAGCTTACCAGTGCCAAAATCGCCAGGTAAAAGCGCTGGTGTAGGCAATAGCAAAGATGAGAATGAAGAAGATGATGATGAAGGTGGTTCTCTAGGTGGAGCTGTTGGTGCCGATGAGGGCGAAGATGAAGAAGGCGAAGGCGGTAGTGGTGGAAAAGCTAAACAACGGCCTAATGCAGTTAAGCATTCACTAGAAAGTGACGATAAGAAGAGTGCCCCTCCTCGTAGTGAATTTGTGGCTGCAATTCTGGACTCGTTAAAAGACACCAAAAACAACTACAGTGAGCAACTAAGCAAGAAGATTGCACAACGCACAGCAGCGGACGTTAAAAAATCTAAATACGCAGTATTTACCAATGAAGGTGATGTCATTGAACCGCTTGAAGTTCCTAAACTTCATTACGATGACAAGATGTTTAAACGTCTTGAAGACAAGGTAGCTTCAATGGTTGGTCCTATGCAGAAAGATATGGAGCGGGCAATTCAGGCACGAAGTAAATCTGTATGGGAAAATGGATTAAAACAAGGAAAATTAAACAGTTCATCTTTAGCACGACTGGCTTCAACTGGTGATTGTCGAATTTTTCGTAAGCGCGTTGAATCAAAAACCAAAGACGTTGCTGTGAGCTTGGTCGTCGATATGTCAGGTTCAATGTGCGGTTCTAAAATCCATACTGCCGCTGCTGCGAGTTACGCACTATCAAATGTTCTGGATCGTCTCAAGATTCCTCATGAAGTGATCTGCTTTACTACTCATACAGACTCAGCCACTTACCACAAGCGTTTAAAGCAAATTCGTGAAGCAGAAAAAAAATATGGCGTTAGTTATTCACGCTATGAAAACCTTTATATGCCTGTCATTAAAGGCTACAACGAGCGCATTAATACTGAAACAAAACGTCGATTTGGATGGCTTCCTCACTCAGGTTTAATGGCGAGTAACATTGATGGTGAATGTGTAGAAATTGCTGCACGTCGTCTAATGGGGCGTAAGGAAGCAGGTAAAATCATGATGGTGCTTTCTGATGGCTCACCTGCGGGTGGAGGTAACAGTCGAGATCTGGAATATCACTTAAAAGAAGTGGTGAAGAAAATCGAGAAGAGCAAGGTAGACGTCATTGGTATTGGAATTGAAGATGATTCTGTTCGTAGATTCTATGACAAACATGTGGTGATTCATGACGTTGAGCAATTACCTAGCCTAGTAATCTCGCGTTTACGCAGTATGTTGTTAGCGTAGAATTTGGGTGGAGATTGCATCATTTGGGTATTATAAAATATTAGTAAGCACTTACTTTATTTTTATGATGCAATCTTATAAACTTTCAATATCAGTTAGTGATACTTTTTCATAAATGATCGAATCCGTTTTTGGAGCTTATAAATGTCTAACGATCCTATTATCTGTGAAATCTGTGGTGGAAAAACTCACGTAATTGCTAAGCATTTAAAAGAAAAACATCCTGAAACTACGTATGAAGAGTACAAGAAACAGTATCCAGATAGCCCTTTATTGTCGCCTTTAGCGCAGAAAAAGATGCAAGAACAGGCTGAACTGAAAAGAGCTAAAGAAGCAGAGTTGGCAAAGGCGCAACAAGAAAAAGCAACAGATACTTCAACATCTAAGGAAGAAACAACAGTGTCTACTAATAACCACAATGTAAAGTTAGCGCTTACTAATAACGAGGCAAAACCAAACGATATTGTGGTGTCTAAACCATTTCATGAAATCTTTGATCTGAAAGGTAAAAGCGCGCTTAGTGGTTCAGGTAAACCGATTCCAATCTCATGCATTGAGAACTCTGCCTTCCCGGAAATGATTCCAGAAATTAATGATACGTATGTATGGAACGTGAACGAGCTGAAGGATGTCATGATTGCATTGGAGCTAAACATCAACCCTTACGTGTGGGGACACAAAGGTGCTGGTAAATCAGAAATGTTTGACCAGATCGCAGCTCGAACTGGCCGTCCTCTTGTTCGTATTCAGCACACTTCAAATACAGAAGAATCTCACATTGTAGGTATGTGGACGGTTAAAAATGGTGAAACCATCTTTGAGCTTGGGCCATTAGCTTTAGCGATGAAGCATGGCTGGATGTATTTGGCTGACGAATATGATTTCGCGCAACCAAACGTTTTATCTGTATATCAAGCTGTACTAGAAGGTAAACCTTTATATATCAAAGAAGCAGATGCAGCTAACCGTGTCATCAAACCACATCCAAACTTCCGTTTTGCTGCAACAGGTAACACGAACGGTTCAGGTGATGAAACTGGTCTTTATCAGGGTACTAACTTACAGAACTCAGCGAACTACGACCGTTTTGGCTCAGTGATCTATAAGAGCTACATGAAGAAAGAAGATGAGTCCTTGATTATCCAGAAACGTGTAGGTTTATGCGCAGAGGATGCTGACAAGTTAGTGGATTATGCAAACTTGGTACGCGAGCAATATGCAAACTCTAAGATCAGCGACACCATCTCACCACGTTCATTAATCAACGCAGCAATGATTGGCTTGCGTCGTAACGATTACAAGCACGGTCTCAAATTGGCGTTTACTAACAAGCTCACTCAAGTCGATCAGCAAGTTGCGGAAGACTTGGCTCAACGAGTGTTCGGTTAATTCGGACACTTTTTGGGGGTGGGCTATGGTAAGAAATCAAGATCAGCTTTTCAGAGATCATGACAAGCTTCTTCGTCATTTGGCACACCGGAATATTAGCCGACTTACCTCAGTCGGCTATTGCATTGACGTTGAAGAGCTGTATGCCATTTTCTGTGAAGTTTTCGTGGTATCGATTCAGACTTGGGATGAAAGCAAAGGCAAATTAACGACTTATTTAACTACTGCTTGCCTCAACATGGTATCGAGATTACTGAAAAAATACCATTTGGGCGATAACAGAACGGAATACGAGTCCGACATTTTGCATCGTATGGGTGATGGTGAAGATGACTGTGATTATGACGTTTTTGTTGATCACCAGAGCCAAAATATTTTAGGCCCATATGAGTTGATGCAGACTCTTACAGAAGAAATGCAGCAGCTTTCACCGTTCGCAAAAATTTTACTCAAATTCACCTTAAATCCGCCTGATTTCATTGAAAGAGAGTTGTTGGCACAAGAAGCCAAATATCAGCTTTCCCTCAATACGCCTGAGAAAAATGAATCGCGGGGACCAAGACGTCGCAAATTGAATCTAAGTTTTGTGGCTAATTGCATCATGAAAACAGCCGAAACAAACAAAGAAAAACGATTCATTCGTGACGCTGTGAAAGAAGTTGAAGAAGCCGTTACGCGAGTTGCTGTCTAAATCATTTCAACACTTTAAAAGCGTATATAGCGCAAAAGAGAGCGTTTTAAATGAAATCAAACGAAAACGAAAGAATAGATTTTATTGAAGCAAAGGCTTTTGGTTGTTTTGGTTCAATCTCATGTTTTTCGCGTGATAGCGAATATTGCCAACGATGCCCGGCATTTGAGGCTTGTGAGCAGAAATCATATGAAACGCTTAACGCGATCAAGCAGGTTGTTAATGTAAACGATTTACTCAAACAGCATGAAAAAGCTCGGATGGCGCAAGAAGCTAAACGCAGAGCCTTACGTGAAGAAATGAATGCAGCCAAAAGTCTTTCTTCGGGTGGGATCCAACCAAAGAAACCGACTCTCGTTGAACGAGCAACCAAGGTAGAGAAAGTCTTTTTTGAGCCTACACCGGAACAGCAGGAATTAATCGTGAAGCTGCCTGTAAAAGCTCAATCGTTTGCATTGACCTTAGTTAAGAGCGGTTTAGTGACCGAGATTAAGGATGGATTGGCCAAAAACGAAAATGCCATGAAAGGAAAAACTCCAGTTTGGCTCAGTCTTGCCGTCGAAAAGCTTCTTTTGGGTGGATATACGCGCAGTGAACTAAAAAAAGCGTTTATGGAAGAACTCAACTGGAAAGAAAACACTGCACAAAGCCATGTGTCGTTAGCTTTTGTTCTTTTGACCTGTTTTGGGATTGCGAAAGAAGAGTCTTCCAAATTGTTAATTTCCAAATGATTTTTAATTTAATAGCTGTAAGAGATTAGTTGTATAGGATTCTCTATGTTAAACCACGCAATGTCAGTGCAATCTGACTTTTCGATAGGAAAATCATTATTAACGGTAGACAAAATTGTCGAAGCTGCAAAAGGCTTAGGCTATTCATCGGTCGCAATCGTTGATGACATGTCCTTACATGCATTGGTAGATTTTTCGAACAAAGCCACCAAAGCCAATATCAAACCGGTGTTTGGTTGTCGTTTGCGTGTATATGACGATTCTAAATATCGTAAGCCCCCTGCCTCATCTGGTATTGCTGAAAAACGCAACTTGATGTTCTGCCCAAAAGTCTACATAAAAAGCGAAAAAGGCATTAAAGGCTTATTCAAACTTCTTACAGACGCAAACTCTAAAGAGCAATATTACTACCACAGCCGTACTGATCTGGATGCTCTATGCAAATTGGAAGATGTGGTCGTAACAACTGGTGATATGTACGGTCTGTTTAGTCACCCTGATCACGAAAGAATTTTAAATGTATTAAAAGCGAGATTTGGTGATGATTTATATATTGAATTTAGTCCGATCAATACGCCATTGTTCGACCGCTTAAACTACTTAGGCTATTTGGCGTATGAACGCGAAAAAATTAAAACCGTCGTCACTTATCCTTTTAACTATCTTGAGAATGAAGATGCGGACACTTTGGATGTATTGAGCGCTATCGCAACCAATACCCAACTTGATTTGCACTATCGTCCTATTCAATACGTAAAAGATTTTGGTTTTAAAGAGCCAAAATTCATTTTAGACCATACAAAAGCTGCTATTCAGCGTATGGCTAAATATGAGCGCGTCAATTCAGCGGAAGCTTGGAAAGAAGGTCTAAAGAATATTTCTGAGCTGGTGGACAAATGCCAATATATTTTTGAGAAGCAGCCAGTTTCCCTACCTAAGCTAAGCACTGACGAATTTAAAACACTATGCGCGAAATGCTTGGAAGGCTGGAAGAAACGCTTTTCTAAAGAGATTCTTGGATATAAGCCAACGAAAGCTGAATTAGATACAGTATATAAATCTCGCTTAGGCTATGAGCTTTCAATATTAAAAAAGATGGGCTTTGAGTCCTACTTCCTGCTCGTTGAAGACTTGGTGATGTGGTCTAAAAACAACGGCGTGATTGTAGGCCCTGGGCGAGGTTCTGTTGGAGGTTCATTAGTCGCTTATCTGCTTGGGATCACGGACGTTGATCCTATACGTTTTGGATTGATCTTCGAACGTTTCATCAATCCTGAACGTCTTGACTTGCCTGATGCCGATCTGGACTTCGCTTCAAGCGGTCGCTACAAGGTGATTGATTACCTTGTTGAAAAATATGGTGAAGATTATGTCGCTGGTATCTCGAACTATTCAACACTAGCTTCAGCCTCAGCCCTACGTGATACAGGTCGTATCAGCGGTTTGAACAACATGCAATTAAGTGCGACCAAGCTTGTGCTTAAAGAACATGGAACGTCACTTGACCTGAATACTTCTGCGGACGCTGTGCCTGAGCTAGACAAGTTCCGCAATGAACATCCTGTTATCTGGAAGCATGCAACTAAGCTTGCAGGCACAATGAAATCGTTTGGCCAACATGCGGCAGGTATTGTTGTTGCAGGCGAACCTATCGTTAATCGAGCCGTGCTCGAGACTAGAGGAAAGTCACCAGTCGTCAATTGGGACAAGCGTGTAGTTGAGGATTGGGGATTGATCAAGATGGACTTGCTCGGTCTTGCCACCTTAGATGTATTAAACATTGCTTGCGAATATATCAAGGACCGTCATGGCAAAGAGATTGATTTGCTGTCTATTCCCCTAGACGACCCAAAAACACTTGATGCATTTGCCAAGGGCGAAACGACAGGTGTTTTCCAGTTTGAAAGTAAGGGGATGAAAAACCTTTTAAGGGAAATCGCCAAAAGTGGTTCGATGACCTTTGAGGATATTTCCGCAGCAACCGCTCTTTATCGCCCTGGTCCGATGGATTCAGGACTGCTTGATGACTATGTGGCCGTTAGACAAGGATTGAAAAACGTTGAGTATGATCATCCAAACATGATCGATGCTTTGAAAGACACTTTAGGGGTCATTATCTATCAAGAACAGGTAATGAAAGTGTCGGTCGACTTTGCTGGCTTTACCAATGCAGAAGCAGACAGTTTGCGTAAAGCAATGGGTAAGAAAGACAAAGACAAAATGGCCGAAATGCGTCAAAAGTTCGTAGACGGCGCAGTAGCCAAATCAGGTGTAGAGCCAGATTTCGCAGGTGAAATCTTTGACAAGATCGAAGCGTTTGCCGGATATGGCTTTAACAAGTCTCACTCGGTCGAGTATTCAATCATTTCGGTTTGGTGCGCATATATTCGCGTTCATTACCCTGCTGAATACTTTGCCGCAAGTCTCAGCGTGGTTGATACAGAAGATAAGCTCACTGGACTTGTGAAAGATGCGCGTGAATGCGGCATTGAGATTCTTCCTCCTGATATTAATTATTCAGCCGATCGTTATAAGATTAAATCCAATACTGAAATCTTGGCGCCTTTCAATGCAGTCAAAGGTATTTCAGAAACGATTGCCAAAGCGATTGTGAAATTGAGAGAGAAGAATCGGGCTTGGAAAGTCGTTCGCTACAAGAAGTCGAGAAAGACAGGTGAAACCACACCGATCTATGGTCCTGATGGTTCAGTTCCACCAAAAAAACGTTTTGATAGCTTTGACGAGTTCGAGAAAGCAGCATCTCAACCAAACTCGAAAGTGAATAAAACAATCGTTGAAAATCTCAGAGCAATTGGGGCGTTTGCAAGCATTGAACCTAGTGAGCCTTCAGCGAAAGACCTCTCACGACGAAAGGATCAAATGAGGCTATTACCAGGATTAATTATTGATTCTGTAAAAGCAGATAGATACACAGATACCTCAGAGCCATTCCTGCGAGCTTCGTTGGTCGAGCATATGCGCGATTGCAAGCAATGTAACGGTTGCGACCTTGCTGGACAGGTTCATCCAGATATTCGTTTGGGTAAAAAGATGCGATTTATGGTCGTGGCTGACTGCCCAACTTGGGAAGAGGAAAAGAAAGGAAAACTTCTTGAAGGCGAGACGGCCCAATATGTGAAAGCTGCAATTAAAGATAATGAATTAGCAGTAGCGGACGGTTATTACACAACGCTCGTCAAAGCCAAAAAAGGGACTGTTCTAAATTTTGTGTAAGTACTTAATTTTCATTTATCCTTCAGAGGATAATTACAAAAGGTACTTCACATGGATGAAGCAACAATCAAAAGTATGGCTGCCGAATTGGCTAAAGGTCTAAAAACACCAGAAGACTTAAACCAAATGACAGCAGTCTTTAAAAAATTCATGATTGAAACTGCACTCAATACTGAACTTTCAGACCATCTCGGTTATGAAAAGCATCAGCCCAAGAAAGGCTCAAATAGCCGTAATGGGTTTAGTTCTAAAACCATTACAACTCAAGATGGACAACTGGCTTTAGATATTCCCCGTGATCGAGAAGGTTCATTTGAGCCACAAATTATCAAAAAGCACCAAACACGCATCACCAGTATGGATGACCAAATCCTCTCACTGTATGCAAAAGGAATGACTAATAGGGAAATTGTAGCCTTCTTCAAAGAAATGTACGATGCCGATGTGTCAGCATCTCTCATCAGCAAAGTTACCGATGCTGTGATTGAGCAAGTGACTGAGTGGCAAAATAGAGCCTTAGATAGCCTTTATCCTGTTGTCTATCTTGACTGTATTGTTGTCAAAGTCCGTCAGCACTCCAATGTGATTAACAAGTCCGTATACCTTGCTTTAGGCATCAATATGGATGGGCAAAAAGAATTACTGGGTATGTGGATTGCTCAGACAGAAGGTGCCAAATTCTGGCTGTCAGTCATGACAGAGCTAAAAAATCGAGGAGTACAGGACATTCTTGTTGCCTGTGTAGATGGATTAAAAGGCTTCCCTGACGCGATAGCCTCTGTTTACCCTCATACTGATATTCAACTGTGTATCGTGCATGTTGTACGCAATAGCCTGAGATTTGTAAGCTGGAAAGACTACAAAGCTGTTACGTCGGGTCTGAAAGCGATTTATCAGGCAAGTACAGAGGAAAATGCTTTAAAATCCCTAGACATCTTCTGTGATCAATGGAATCACCAGTATCCCAAAATTGGAGAATCCTGGCGGGCCAATTGGGAAAATATCCGAACGATCTTTAGCTATCCAGCCGAAATACGTCATGCAATTTATACAACAAATGCGATTGAGTCGTTGAATAGCGTAATACGCCATTCAACGAAGAAAAGGAAAATCTTTTCATCTGATGACTCAGTAAAGAAGGTCATTTACTTAGCAACATCAAATGCTGCGAAGAAATGGACGATGCCAATTCAAAATTGGCGTTTAGCAATGAATTGGTTTACGATTCAGTTCGATGATCGATTAAAAGATCATTTATAAAAAATGGAACTTACACAAAATAATTTACAGGCTC